>JAGAQS010000252.1 GCA_017622635.1 Ruminococcus sp.
ATGTGAGAAGAGTTTTTCCCTCAGATTACTTTGCTTTGTTTGTTTAAAGTTGAGGAAATAAAAAATGTTGAAAATCGCTTGACAAATCACTTTATTTATGATATAATATAAAAGTGATATGAATGCACCATTAGCTCAGTCGGTAGAGCAACTGACTCTTAATCAGTGGGTCCTGGGTTCGAGTCCCCGATGGTGCACTAATGTATGGCCCGTTGGTCAAGCGGTTAAGACACCGGCCTCTCACGCCGGTAACACCAGTTCGATTCTGGTACGGGTCACTTTAAATAATCGGTGCTTATAGTGATGAGGTCACACCTGTTCCCATTCCGAACACAGAAGTTAAGCTCATTAACGTTGATGATACTTGGTTGGCGACGACCTGGGAAAGCAGAACAGTGCCGATATCATATTCCTCCTTAGCTCAGTCGGTAGAGCACTCGGCTGTTAACCGAGTTGTCGCCCGTTCGAGCCGGGCAGGGGGAGCCAAAAGCCTGAGAGTTTAAAACTTTCAGGCTTAAATTTTATGTATTCAGGACAATAAAATGAAAGAGAGATATATAAGTATTCCGTCTGATAAGTGGCAAAATTTCATTGATATAGCCTTTGATAATAGTAAATATTTCAGTCTTACATTGTTTTCAGAATGTTTGTCGAATAAAACACCGGAATATGAGTATATGGTAAACGAGTTGAACGCATGGGTTATTGATAAAAGCGAAATAGTATGGGGCGATTATGAAAAAAGGTTCTATCAATGTAATTATTTTACAAAAAAATTCTTTTATCTGTAAATAGGATTGATATGCTCGGAAAAAGAAAATATCCCGATGATTTGTGTTTTTACAATGATGTGGGAATGTGGTTTGAAAATGTTTCGCATGAAAGCACTTCCTTTATTACTTTGCCTGAGTGCCGAATTACAGAAAAATTAAAAGAAAACGGAATGATAATATTCTGAAAAAAACTCCTGTTTATTGCAGGAGTTTTTGCATTAATTCTGATGTTTCACAACGCCGTATTCGTCGTCAAAGCGGTAATACGGGCATGAGTAATTAGTTCCCTGTAAAAATCTGTACATTTCGTCCTCATCGAGATTGACCAAACACACATAACATTCATAGTCCTCATCATAGACATAATTTGTACAGGTTTCGCAATTGGTAGATTTATTTTTCATATATCCTCCATTGAAAGCGTTGCGACAGCATTAAGACTTTCATCGGCGGTAATTCCTGCGAGGAAATTGTAACTTCCCTGACAGGCAATCATAGCACCGTTGTCACCGCAAAGTGATTTTTCGGGCATATAAAATTTAAATCCGTGCTTACGACAGGCTTCGGACAGTGTGGCACGTACTCCTGTATTTGCCGAAACACCGCCAGCAAGTGCAATTTTTTTATAACCGAGACTTTCAGCGGCTTTTATAGTTTTTTTCGTAAGGATTTCAGCAATAGTTTTCTGAATTGAGGCGGAAAGGTTGTTGTAATTAAGCTGAATATTTTTCTGTTGTGAATTGTGAATCAGGTTTATAACATTGGTTTTCAGACCTGAAAAGCTGAAATCAAATTCATTTCCTGCAACTTTAGGGTGTGGGAGTTTAAATTCCGAGGGGTCACCGAGTTTTGAAGCGTTGTCAATCTGTACACCGCCCGGATAGGAGAAACCCATAGCCCTTGCACATTTGTCAAAACATTCACCCGCTGCGTCGTCACGTGTGCGACCGACTACACGGAATTTTGTATAACTTAAAACTTCAATAATATGGCTGTGTCCACCGCTTGCGACAAGACACAAATATGGCGGTTCAAGTTCAGGATAGGTTAGGTAATTTGTGGCAATGTGACCTGCAATGTGGTGAACGGGGACAAGCGGTTTGCCTGAAGCCATAGCCAGACCTTTTGCGAAGTTTACACCGACCAGCAACGCCCCGATAAGTCCTGGAGCGTATGTAACGGCTACTGCGTCCAAGTCGTCAAGTTTAACGTCGGCGTCGTCAAGAGCCTTGCGGACGACACCGAGTATATTTTCACAGTGACGGCGTGAGGCTATTTCAGGCACAACTCCGCCATATTTTCTGTGTTCTTCAATCTGCGTTGAAATAACCGACGAACGTATTTCACGGCAGTCTTTAACAACGCTTGCGGCGGTTTCGTCGCATGAGCTTTCAATTCCGAGTATTAACATAATATCACCTTTCTTTGTATTTTTTATAAATCAGAATATCAGATAATTCCGTATTCCATTTCCTCGAAGATTTCAGACCAAAATTCACTTTTACAAACTGTCTTGTCGAGTTCAAGAAGCTGAGACAGGAATTTGTCAGTAAATTCAGCAAGTTGTAAGTCATCAGGATTTTCGGGCAGATTATTCTGATTCACATAGTCATCAAATAACAGGAGTTCTTTTATAAAAGTACTGATATTTACCGAAATATAGTAAAGTGTTTTGTCGTCGGCTGAAATGTAGTATACTTTTTCATCTCCGGTAATTCCGACAAGATTAGTTTCTATGTCCTCATCTCCGCCGACAATCGTATAAGTATTATTTTCAAAGGATATTGTGTAAAAATCCTCAACACTTAAAAATCGTATTTCTAAAATTTTTTTATTCGGGAATGATATATCTGAATACATTTTATCACCTAATTATATAAAGCAAACTATTACGTATATTGTTGAGCCGATAAATACGGCTTCTAAAACAGAAAATACCACAGTATCGGTGATTGCTGAAACAATGTCATATTTTTCAAGGCAAGCATTTTCAGGACATCCAGGGTCATAAAGAATTGGTATTTTATCATAACCGACTTTCCATTTGCCTAATTTTCGTCCGCTTTTACACTTATAGTCTTTTTCGTCTGCCTGATAACTTATAACATTATATCCACTTCTTCCTGTATAAAACACATTTGTTAATGTTCCATTAGTCCGATAGCCTTTTTTATGGAGTTTTGTTATATAAACCTGTTCCTTGATAGCTGAGATAAACAGCAATGAAAAAACAATATCCGTACAAATCAGAGTACCGATTACAAATCCTGTATCTTTGAATAAATATACACTTAAAGCGTACACTCCTGTTATAACAGCTATAACTGCAATAGAAACTTTCAGAATTTTTAACATACAATTACTCCTTTAAAAATTTATCGGAGCAATTTTTAATCATGACAACAGCGTTTTCACGTGGGTTTATGTAGAAATTTTTACGCACGGATAATTTTTCAAAACCGCATTTTTCGTATAGATTAATAGCAGGTGCATTGCTTTCACGTACTTCAAGGAAAATATTTTCGGTACTGTCGGGAAGCAGTTTTTCAAATTCCGCAACAAGACGTTGTGCGAGACCTTTACGCCTGAAATTTTCGTCAACGGCAACGCTTGTTATATCGCCCTCACCCTCCGCAAAGTACCCCGACAAAAGAGCGATAACGTTTGTATTGTCGAGAAAACAAAGCACAATGCCGTTATTTTTTTTTACTTCCGATTCAAAAGATTCAGCAGACCAGCCGTCACTGCCCACACATTTTTTATCAAGTGCGGACAGTTCGTCATATATATTATTTTCGGGGGAAACTCTTATTAACTCCATAAATTCACCCCTTAGCGTCGTACCAGCTTTCGCCCTTGTTTACGTCAACGGCAAGCGGTACATTCATTTTATAAACGTTCTGCATTTCTTCACGCAGAATCTGTGCGGAACGGTCTGCACATGAAACGTCTGATTCTATAATCAGTTCGTCGTGAACCTGTAAAATAAGTTTTGCGTCTATATTTTCGGATTTGAGACGGCGATAAACGTTAATCATTGCTATTTTTATGAGGTCTGCGGCGGCACTTTGTACAGGTGTATTCAATGCAATTCTTTTGCCTGCTGCCTGCTGAATTTTATTTGAGGACAAAATTTCGGGAATACGTCTTTTTCTGCCGAAAACCGTTGTCACAGTACCTGTTTTCATTGCGTTGCTTACGGTTGAATCCATAAATTCTTTAACTTTGGGGAATTTTTTGAAATAGTCTGATATATATTGTTCTGCCTGTTTTTTTGTGGTGTTTATATCCTTTGCGAGTGAGAAAGCACCTATTCCGTAGATTATGCCGAAATTTACGGCTTTTGCGGCACTTCTCATCTCAGGCGTGACCATAATCGGCGGTACGTCAAAAACCTGTGAAGCGGTTGATGTGTGTATATCTTCACCGTAAACAAAAGCGTCTGTCATGTTTTTATCACCGCAGAGGTGAGCCATAACACGCAGTTCAATCTGACTGTAATCAGCGTCAACAAGAGTTTTTCCGCTGTCCGATATGAAGAATTTACGCATATGTGAACCAAGTTCGGTACGGACGGGAATATTCTGTAAATTGGGTTCAGTTGAAGAAATTCTGCCCGTACGTGTTTCGGTCTGCCTGAACCATGTGTGAATACGTCCGTCGTTTGAAATCTTGTTAAGAAGTCCGACAACGTAAGTTGAATTAAGTTTTGTGTATTGTCTGTATTTCAGGATATTTTCAATAATGGGTGCTTGTTCCCTTAGTTCTTCGAGAACGTCCGCATTAGTGGAATAGCCTGTTTTTGTTTTTTTGACAACGGGCAGGTGCATTTCTTCAAAAAGAACCTTTGCAAGCTGTTTCGGTGAAGATATGTTAAATTCGTGACCTGCTTCGGCGTAAATAAGTTTTTTTGTTTCTTCGGTCATTGCGGAGAGATACACGCCGAAATCTTCAACACCTTTTTTGTCAACTTTTATTCCCGTATCTTCCATAGAGGCGAGGACTTCCGTTAACGGCATTTCTATATTTTCGTAAAGTGAAATCATGTTTTCTTTTTTGAGTTCTGCGGTAAGCCTTTCAACAAGCGGACTCATTGAAACTATATCCGCATATTCGCCGTTTTCCTCATAATAGTGCAGACCGTATTCACCGCATAAATTTTTTATTGTGTAGTCCGAACCCGACGCATTAAGCAGATAACCGCATATTGAAACATCATTTTTCAGGTTGTTCAGATTTGTATTTCTTGACATTGCATATCTGTAGTGAGGTTTTGCGTCGTCGGTTGACTTTGCACAGGACGATTCCAAAAATTCAGTTATAAGACTTTCGTCCTCAGACGTAAATATATTGTTTTTGCTTTTAACTGAAAGTTTATTGCCGTCAAATATATATTCACATTCTTTAAGACTGTTTATTATTTCGGAGTCAAGACTTTTTTCCGTTGTTTCTATGGGTTCAAAGTCGGCTGTTTTCTGTGTTACACCTATGTTCAGTCTTTCAATGATTTTGAACATTTCCAGTTCTGTAAGAAGATGATATATCTCATCGTTTTTTTGTGTGGTGGGGATATAATCTTCAATTTTCGTATCTATCGGAACTTCACAGCATATCGTGGCAAGCCATTTGCTTTCCTTAGCCGAGTCCGCACCTTTTTCAAGCTTTGTTTTCACGCCTTTTGTAAGACCCGAAACGGAATATTTTTCGTACAGATTTTCAACAGTGGTGTACTCTTTTATGAGGGCGGACGCAGTTTTTTCACCTATTCCCGCAACTCCCGATATATTGTCGGAATGGTCACCCATAAGTGCTTTGAAGTCAATAAGGTTAATGGGTTCAAAGCCGTAATCTTCAATAAAACGGTCATGTGTATAATGTATTGTATCTTTGTTTGTAGTGAGGAGAACGGTTACATTGTCGTTTATAAGCTGGAGGCTGTCCCTGTCGCCTGTAAGTACAAAGCACTGATTTCCGCTGTCGGTACAGGCTCTGGCAAGAGTACCAAGAATGTCATCAGCTTCATATCCTGCACACTCAATTACTTTTACCCCCATAAGTGTAAGCAGTTTTTTGACAATGGGGAGTTGTGGGGCGAGTTCTTCGGGCATACCGTGTCTGTTAGCCTTGTACGTTGTTACTGCCTTGTGCCTGAAAGTCGGTACGCCCATATCAAACGCCACTGCCACAGCGTCGGGCTTTACTTCCGAAAAATTTTTAAGGTAGATGTTCATGAATCCGAAAACGGCATTTGTAAAGACACCGTTTTTATTGGAAAGCAGTTTTATACCGTAGAAAGCACGGTGTAGAATACTGTTTCCGTCTATAGCAAGAAGTTTCATTTTTCTTTCTCCTTTGAATATGATATTTATATTATATCACATTCAGATGAAAATGGCAAACTAATTTACAGTATGCACCGAAACTGCACCGTCGGACGTTATTTCAGCGATTTCCGCTGTTTTTTCGTTGTCGAGAAGTTCACCGAGAACGGTTATTATATCACATTTTGGTGAACTGCCCTGTTTAACGGCTGTCTTTACAGAACCGCAGAGCCTTTCGACTGTACTGTTTTCAAAAATTTCCTCTGCGTTTTCACCTGCATACGCAACTATACATGACGGTGAAACTTTCCATTTGTGAAGCATATACGTAAGTGTATCGGTAGTGTTGATGTTGTCAATAAGAATCATTTCCGTATAACCTGTAAATATTTTACGACCTGTCTGTAGTTCGGCAAGTTTTTTTGCGGAGTCTATGTCTTTTCCCGACGTTGTTATATATTTGCCGTCCTTTGTGAAGAAAGTGAAAGTCACTGTTTTTTCTTCATTACCGCTTACCGAAACCGCACGGAGATAGTTTTTGTCATGCACACGACCGTTTGACTCACAGCCACAGAACGATGTTATAATAATAAGTGAAACAAGAAGTATTTTTATTTTCATTTTGACAGACTCCTTTTCAGCAATACAACCGACGGAACGGCAAACAGTACAAAGGCAACTGCAACCGCATATATAATATTGTAGTTATTGTCTCTCGTAAACAGAAAGGCTGAACCAATCATTAAAACAAGTACGGAAGTTGTACGGAAACGCTTGAATTTAGGGAATATTTTCATTAAAAGACCTGCCGCCGTAAGACTTTGTACGGCTATTGAAAAAACCGCAAATACCGCAAAGATTATCAGAAAAAGCGAATCTATTCTCTGTACGGGAAACGGCTGTGAAAGCTGTGCGGCGGTCACAACGGGAAATTCTGTTATTTTCATTATTCCGCCTGCAACAAGTATTGAAGAAACGGTTACAACAGCGGTCAATATGATTTTTCCCGTAAAGTAGTAGAGAGCGTTTTTCAATGTGTTTCCCTTTGTGAAGCTGAGAAGTACGGCAAAACTTCCGAGACCTCCACTTAAAACGAATCCCCTTGAAATCTCTGTGAAAAGTCCGTCGGAATCTTCATTTTTTAGAAGATTGCCCCAGTCTGAACCGAAAGACGCACTGACTGCCACTATCAACAGGCATATAACCCCTATTGCAGAAGCAATCACGGCAGAACGTGAAACGGCTTTTATTCCTGTTGACGAAGAATAAAGGCATACAACGGCAATAAGTCCCGCAACAAGAAGTTTTCCCCATATGCCGTTGGAATTTTCGTAAGGAATATAAATCACGTCCGAAGCGTTCCAAAGCATTGAAAAGAGCAGACCGCCCCACAGAAGAAGATATATAAGATAAATTGACTGTACAAATTTTCCGCTGTTTTCGAGTGAATTTCCGTCTTTGCAGAGTTTTATGAGTGGCAGGGACATTATAAACTGTAAGACAGTTCCGCACATAAAGCCTATTGCGGTAATAAGGCATATATGTCCCCTGAAACAGAACAGTGTGAAAGCGTCGGTTATAAGGAGCATGGCGGCAAGCTGATTTTTTGTTATTTTATCCATTTGTCCTCCGAAAAATTATTCGTGATATTCTTCAACCGTAAAATTGCGTGACTGCATTTTTTTAAATCCTGCACGTATTGCAGTATCGTCCATTCCTGCCGGTTTGAAAGGCGAAAGAGGGGCAGTATACGGAAAACCGTAATCTTCTGTGGAACATATATTCACAAGTACCGTACAGGCTAGTATACTTATTCCGAAAAGTCCGAATATTCCCCCGGCAATAAGAAACGACAATCTTAATATTGTCATTGTGTCGTTGAGTTCGGGGACGACAAAACCGCTTATTACAGCGAGTGCGGATATTGTGAGCAGGGGAGTGCTTATCAGTCCTGAATCAACAGCCGAGTCACCTATAATCAGACCGCTTACTATACTTACCGCACCGCCTACAGGTTTTGGCAGTCGTATACCTGCCTCACGTATAATTTCATACATAAGCAGTACAAAAAGTGATTCCGTAACTATTGAAAGGGGGGCTTTCTGTTCTGCCTCAACAAGAAGCATTAAAAGCGTACTGTTCAGCAGTTCAGGGTGATATATTACTATTGCTGCATATAATGCAGGAAGAAGTACGGATATAAGAAAGGCTGAATATTTTATCCAGCGTATAAAAGTGGAGTAATAGGGCTGAAAAGAGTAATCATCAAGCGTCTGAAAACTTTCACAGAAAAGTTTTGGTATTACTATTGAAAAAGGTATGCCGTCAATAAGAATTGCCACACGTCCCTCAATAAGCTTTGAACAAAGAACGTCGGGACGTTCTGTAGTACCTGTTGAACTGAACAGTTCAAAGTTATTGCTTTCGACGAAAGGTTTTATATAACCTGTTGTGAGAATGGTTTCAAGCTGTATGTTGTCAAGTGACTTGTGTATTCGTTTGAGAAGTTCAGGGGGGACACGGTCTTTCATGTAACAAAGACATAAATCAGTTCTGCTTTTTTCGCCCTTGACAAATAATTCAAAAACAAGTTCGGGACTTTTTATCCTGCGTCTGATAAGTGACATATTTGTGCGGACTGCTTCCACAAATCCCTCATGCGAACCCATTATATTTCCTTCGCCCGACGGTTCTGATATACTGCGTACAGCGTACCCCTGTACACCAAAAGCAAGAGCCTTGTTTATTCCGTCGGCTATCAGTACGGCAAAACCCGAATTTATAAGTCTGAAAAGAGAATCATAATTTGTTGCTTCGGGACGGTCAACCGAAAGAAGCAGATAATTCTGAATATAGTGAAAAAGTTCGTGAGAGTCTTTTTTTGTGTCAATATTTACAATAGGTTCGAGGACAAGCTCGGTTATTGTTGAAGTTGAGAGCATACCCTCACAGCACAATAACGCACATTTTATATTGCCTGTTACGAACTCATTTATAAGAACGTCGGAAGAACCGCCCGAAATTTCCTTGATTTTCTTTATATTCAGCTTTAAATCGGGAATAATGTTCATTTCCTTATAATCCTGCTGTTTCAATTTTTCACCTCATTATAAAAATTATGTCTTTATTATACGCATAATTTCCGTTAATATCCGATACGGGAACGTCATAAAAATTAATTTAATAAAAAATTTCGCAAAACACTTGAAAAATAAATCATTTGCTGTTATTATAATATAAGTATCAGAAAGAAAGGGTTTGAAAATGGAAAAATTAATAAAAGCTGTTGTTTCGATTCTGCCGAAACCTT
This sequence comes from Ruminococcus sp., assembly GCA_017622635.1. Taxonomy (GTDB): domain Bacteria; phylum Bacillota; class Clostridia; order Oscillospirales; family Ruminococcaceae; genus Ruminococcus. The sequence continues at coordinate 9,405 of JAGAQS010000252.1, forward strand.
TGCAGGACATATATTATAAATATGAAGAAAAATGGATGTATTTACTTTTTGGCGGATTGACTACTGTTATTTCGATTGTATCAAAATTTGTGATTTTTGCGATTATTCCGAATAATCCGAAGTGGGAAAATACGACAGGTGTTGTAATATCGTGGATACTGGCGGTAACGTTTGCCTTTTTCACAAATAAAAAGTATGTTTTCAAGAGTGAGACGAAAACAAGGGAAGAATTTTGGAAAACTTTCTTTTCTTTCTACGGCGGAAGAATTTCCACACTCATTATGGAATGGGCAATATTTGCGGTATTCTGTGACTGGCTTAATGTAAATCAGAAACTTATTACACTTTTAAGTCAGGTAATTATTTTTATTGCAAACTATGTAATAAGTAAGGTCTTTGTATTCAGAAAGAAAGATGAGCCTGCAAAATGACTGTAAATATAGGAAACGTATCTATTAAAAAAACCGCCGTACTTGCACCTATGGCAAGCGTTGCAGACCGTGCGTACAGGCTTATGTGCAAAAAATACGGTGCATCATATCTTGTAAGTGAAATGGTATCGGCAAAGGGTATATGCTACAGTGACAGAAAAACCGCTGAATTGTGTACTGTTACCGACACAGAGCGTCCTATGGCGGTTCAGCTTTTCGGGAGTGAACCCGATTTCATGGCGGAAGCCGTTAAAATCGTACTGCAATACAACCCCGATATTATTGATATAAATATGGGCTGTCCCGTTCCGAAAGTGGTGAACATGGGAGCAGGTTCGGCACTTATGAAAAATATAAGACTTGCGTCCGAAATAACCGAATCTGCTGTGAAGTCTGCGGGGAATGTTCCTGTAACGGTGAAAATCCGTTCAGGCTGGGACAGTGAAAATATAAACGCCGTTGAAATGGCAAAGGCTCTTGAAAGTTCGGGAGCGTCTGCCGTTGCGGTTCACGGTCGTACACGTAACCAGATGTACAGCGGTAAGGCAGACCGGAATATTATACGTGAAGTAAAAAATGCCGTAAAAATTCCCGTAATAGCAAACGGTGACGTTAATGACCTTAAATCATGTATTGATATGTACGAAAAAACAGGCTGTGACCTTGTTATGATTGGTCGTGGAAGTTACGGAAATCCGTTTGTTTTCCGTGAAATTGATGCATATTTCAGCGGTGAGGACTATACCCCTCCGACAGTCTCAGAAAAAATGAACGTTATGCTTGAACATATAAGGCTTATAATAAGTATGAGTGAAAAAACAGAAGAGCTTGCAATGCATGAGGCAAGAAAACACGCCGCATGGTATATGAACGGTTATTACGGTTCTGCAAAATTCCGTGGACGCTGTTATCAGCTTTCTTCATATGCGGAAGCAGAGGCACTGGCAGAAGAATTTACGGCTCTTCAGGCATCAGTCGGACGCTGATTTTTCTTTAAGTAAAAATGCACAATTTTTGACGCAAAACTTTGTATGAATGACCAAAATCGGTCAATAATAATTTTTGGTCACTTGATTTTTGCCTTAAATACGTTGTTTTCAGAAATTTTATTTTAAAAAAATATGTAATTTTCTGTAAATAATTCAAAATTCATAAAAAAATGTAATTGCAAAAATTGAAATTATGTGATATAATGGAAAGGAACAGGGAGTTATTAATATGACAACTTTCTGTAAGGAGATAATGTCAATGAATTTAAAAAAGATTTATTCATTTACTGCTGTTGTTTCACTGCTTTCAGCGGTTCTCACAGCTTGCGGAGATAACCAGACGGTCGGTCAGGCAGGTGAAGAAATTCCCGTGCAGGAAACAACTGTCCAGACTACAACCGAAGAACCTACAACAGAACCGATTCCCGAAGACAAAAGAGTCCATGTCGTTGCGGCAGGTGACAACCTCATTCACTATTCGGTTTACAAGAATGCCGAAGCCAATGCTTACGGGCAGGAGGGCGTAAATTACGATTTCAAGCCGATTTATGAGAATGTCAAGTATATTGTTGAGGGTGCGGACATTGCAATTCTCAATCAGGAAACAATTATTTCTGAAAGTAACCCCGTAAGAGGTGCTGACGGGGGACAGCTTATATTCAACTCGCCTCCCGAAGTTGCTGATGCCGTTATTGACCTTGGTTTTGACGTTTTCACAATGGCAAACAATCATCTGCTTGACATGGGTGCGTCAGGTCTTGAGGAATCAATAAATTTCTGGAACAAAAAGGCAGAAGAAAACAATCTTACCGTTCTCGGTGCTTATCTTAACGATGAGGACGCAGAAAATATACGTGTCCGTGAAGTGAACGGCGTTAAAATTGCTTTCCTTGCATACGCTGAACATATAAACGGTTTTTCAATTCCCGAAGATTCACCGCTGCGTGTTATCATGAACTATGAGGAAGACGTTATTGAACGTCAGATTAAAAAGGCTGACGAAATGGCAGACGCTGTAATTGTTTCGGCGCACTGGGGCGTTGAAGATACTCACGAAGTTTCGGAGGACAGAATTGAACTTGCCAATAAAATGGTGAACTGGGGTGCTGATGTTATTCTTGGCTGTCATACCCATACCGCTGAAACTATGGAATGGATTCCGAGAGACGACGGTACAAGAGGTTTTGTATACTACTCTATGGGCAATTTTGTGTGTGCACAGACGGATAATTTCAATCTCGTCGGCGAAATGCCCGATTTCGATATAGTTGTTGACGGTGCAACAGGTGAAACAAGGCTTGAAGAAGTGGGGGCTATTCCTACTATAGTACACTATGATGACGGAAGTTTCTCAAATCTTAGAGTCTACCCCTACAGCAAATATACACCTGAACTTGCGGAAAGTCACGGTCTGCCCTATGCTTATCCGGCAGGCACTTACCCACAGTTCAGCTGGGATATAATCAACAGCATAATTGAAAACAATATCCCCGAAGAATTCAGAAAACTTGATAAATAAATTTATTTATTCACATAAATTTAAATAATCACGGTGAAATATACGGTTGTTGACCTGATTCATTGTGCAAAGCGTGCAAAAAAATGTTTTCATGTTTAGATAAAATACCAAAATGAATACAAATCTATTTACTTTTTTTTAGTCCTGATATATAATAAAATCATGAATAAATGTGAGTTTGGATTCATATCTAATCATGGCAGTATGGTTTGTCTTGATTGACGACGTCTGCCGACAGAGCACGTTTTTTGTGAAAGCAGACCGTTCTGTTCGGCAGTAATGGTTCTGTGTTCTACAGCAAATCCGCAGGGGTTTGAATTAAGACATGATATAATTAAAGGGGCATATGTTCCTTTATTATATAACATTAATAAAAGAAGGAGGAAAAATTTAATGAAGGCAAAAAAGATAGTCATCGGAGCAGTATCAGCTGCGATGCTCTCGCTTTCCGTTTGCTCACTTGCTCCTGTTTTTGCAGCCGGCGAAACAGTGCAGATATCCGTTGGTAAGGCAGAAGTAAAGGCAGGCGAAACTTTTTCAGTTGATGTATCATTATCCAATGTACCGTCAACAGGTATTCAGAACTGTGATTTTACTGTTAAATATGACAGCAGTCTGGTATCAATTGATTCCGTGAAAGCAGGTGCTCTCGCAAATACAGCGGCTGTAAAGGACGACCCGTCAGCATCTATGCTTCCGATTTTCGACAGTAGTATTGATAAGGAAAATGGTACTGTTAATCTTGTATGGACAACATCTCTTGATGATTCTTCATACTGGATGAACGGAGACGGTATATTCTGTACTATTACAGGTACAGCTTCAAAGGACGCAGGTTCTGCAACAGTTCCTTTTGAAATTGTTCCGACATCACGTGATACCCTTACAGGCTCTAATGTGACAAATGATGTTATAAGTATCGGATATTTCGAAGGTAAGAACGTTGTAAGATACACAGTTGAAACTTCCAATGGCTCTGTTGTTATCGGAGAGGGCGGAAGCGGTTCAGGAAATACCAATATGGGTGACGCTGACGAAGACGGAGAAGTAAATATCAATGATGCTGTATTTATCATGCAGTCAATCGCAAACCCTGACAAGTATAAGCTTACAGAACAGGGTAAACTCAATGCAGACGTTGTTGACAACGGCGGTGGTGTAACCAACTCTGACGCACTCGCTATCCAGTATGTTGAATCAAAAACAATTACTAATGCTGCTTTCCCGATTACATCGGCAGAACTCGACGCTTTAGGTGCTGAATAATCCAAAGTATATAGTTTTGTTGAAGATTATCTGATTTGTCCCCATACAAAGGAATATAATCCCCCAAAAAATTTAAGTTATTAATAGGTTTTTAAAACCTAAAGAAAGGAATTATTACAAATGAGAAAATTAGTTTCTGCGGCTACTTCACTTGTAATGGCTGCAACAATGGTAAGTGCGGTTGCTCCTGTCGTAGCAGGTGCTGCTGATGCAAGAAAAGGTCTGTCAATCCTTGCATACAAGGAGGCTACTTTACCGGAGGGCGTAACTGCTGACGGTGCAACAGTTACAGTTTCTGCTGACGCTATCAAGTCAGGTGACGTTGTTGTTCCGCTCGGTATCTACCTCAGCGAAGAAACACCCGATACAAAGGGTATTGCTGTTAAGGCTACTGTAAATTCAGACAATGCTGACGTAAAGAACATCAAGTTCAATGCTTATCAGCCCGGTGCTGATACTTTCTTCGGTGAAGCAAAGACTTTCACAACAAAAGACGGTACAGAATTTACTACTGACAAGGTTGTAAGCTTTGCAGGTTCATATGCAAAGAGAGGCGGCTATATGGCTCACGGTAAGTATACTATAGCTGTTGATGATAAGCAGGACGCTGCAGGTACACCGAATGCTTACATAGGTCTTGCATGGAACAACAACGGTTCAAAGTATAAGGATTGGTTCGGCGAAAAGTCAGATGATTACCCGATTGTAGTATTTGATGTAATTCTTCCCAAGGGTACTTCGGAAGGCACATATACTATTGATTACTGTAACTATGTAGCAGATAAGGTTCCTTCAAACCTCCTCGAAACAGTTGAATGGTATGATACATTTGAACACAATAACCTTGACCTCAATAATCTTACAATCAAGATTGGTGATTCTGCTTCAGGTACAACAACAACTACTACTACACCGGCAGACACAACAACAACTACTACAACAAATGGTAACGACGGAACAACAACAACAACTACTACAAAGAAAGACGATGATAACCCTGTATCTGGCGACTTCGTTGTTGACCTTGTAAATCCTGATTCAGAAGATGGTTACTGGCACGCAAATGCAGGAGACACAGAAGTTTTTGTTGATGCACACATCACAACAAATACTGAAGGTCTCAAGGTTGCAGGTTTCTCATTCGACCTTACAGTTGAAGGCGGTATCAAGCTGGTAGATGTTGTAAAGAAGTGTCCTGCTCTCAATAATTCAGCACTTGTAAGTGACTACAATTCAGGTAACGTAAACGGTACTTCCGAAGGTAAGGACGGCGACGGTCTTACTATAGAAGACGGTCCTCTTTTCTATTACACATTTGAAGTACCTGAGGGAACTCCCGACGGACTTTATGAAATCAACTTCACAAAGGCTTTACTCCTGAAAGCTGATAAGACACCTCACAATGTAGGCGTTAAGAAGGGTTACATTCAGGTAGGCGAAGGCGGTACAACAACAACAACAACTACTACAAAGCCCGATGATACTACAACAACTACAACAAAGGCTACAACAACAACTACTACAAATGGCGGTGCAGGTACAACAACAACTTCTACAACTAAGACTCCTGCTCCTGGCGCACCTGTTTACGGTGATACAAACTGCGATAATCAGGTAAAGATTAACGACGTTGTTCTCCTTAACAAGTACCTCAACGATGCTAAGTCATACAATATCTCTGACCAGGGTAAACTCAATGCTGACTGCTACAATCCGAAGAATGGTGAAGAACTCACAGCTGAAGACTCCAAGGCTATTATTCAGAGCATTGTACATCTTGTAGAACTTCCTGTTAACAAGTAATCAGCAAAATTAAATAATAATGGGGCAATTGCCCGGAAAGGAAATGCACAGATGAAGAAACTGCTTTCCGCAGTTACATCTCTTGTCATGGCGGCAACGTTTGTGTCAAGTGCATTTACTTCGTCTCTTGTAGTTAGTGCTGCCGGCAGTGTTCCTGCCGTGCAGCCTAATGTTAGTATGGGCGGAGTAAAAGATGTTACTGCAAATAAGAATGCGTCTAATGCAGATTTTATCGTTGACCTGGTAAATCCTGAAGATGAAAACGGCTACTGGCACGCAAATGCAGGCGAAAATGTTAACGTTGACGCACACATTAAAACAAATACATCAGGTCTTACTGTTGCCGGTTTCTCATTCGATATTACAGTTGAAGGCGGTATCAAGATTGCAGAAATTGTAAAGATTTGTCCTGCTCTCAATAATACAGCACTTGTAAGTGACTACAATTCAGGTAACGTAAACGGTACTTCAGAAGGTAAGGACGGCGACGGTCTTACTGTAACAGACGGTAATCTTTTCTATTATACATTTAATGTACCTGAGGGAACACCCGACGGACTTTATGAACTCAATTTCACAAAGACTGAACTCCTGAAAGCTGATAAGACACGTCACAATGTAAGTGTACAGAAAGGTTACATTCAGGTAGGTGACGTTAAGGATACCACAACTACAACAGATGCCTAGACAACAACCACAAAGGATTCTGGTGACAATACAACAACAACCAAGAAAGATGATGATAATCCCGTATCAGGCGATTTCATTGTTGACCTGGTAAACCCTGAAGATGAAAACGGCTACTGGCACGCAAAAGCAGGCGAAACAGTTGACGTTGACGCACATATCACAACAAAGAAATCAGGTCTTACTGTTGCCGGTTTCTCATTCGACCTTACAATTGAAGGCGGTATCAAGATTGTAGAAGTTGTAAAGCAGTGTCCTGCTCTTAATAATGCAGCACTTGTAAGTGACTACAATTCAGGTAACGTAAACGGTACTTCCGAGGGTAAGGACGGCGACGGTCTTACTATACAGGATGGTAACCTTTTCTATTACACATTAGAAGTACCCGAGGGAACACCCGACGGACTTTATGAACTGAATTACACAAAGGCTGAACTCCTGAAAGCTGATAAGACACGTCACAATGTGGGCGTTCAGAAAGGTTACATTCAGGTAGGCGATACAGCAGATACCACAACTACAACAAAGGCTACTACCACAACTAAGGCAACTACAACTACTACTGTTACAAATGCTTCCACAACTACAACAAGCAAACAGACAACAGTTTCTACTACAGCTTCTACAGTTGCAACAACTACAACAGTAACAAGTTACACTCCCGCTGAGGGTAACGCTGCATGGGTTATCCCGACAGTTCACGCTCAGAGAGGTGAAAAGGTTACTCTTGATGTAGTTGTAAACGGTGATTCTGACCTTGCAGTAGCAGGTGCAGAATTTGACATCAAGGCTGATTCTGTTTTCGGCAAGCCGAACGCAACAGGTTCAGCAGCTTATGATGCATCTCTTGAATACAATAAAGATACCAACGAATATGCATTCGGTCAGAACGTAGGTAAGGGTACAGTTGCAAAGAATGGTGATATCGTTCTTTCAATTGAGTATACTGTTCCTACTGATATCGAAGCAGGCGAATATCCGGTTACATGGAGTGACCTCTTTGTAAGTGATACAAACGGTCTTGATATCACGGACAAGGTTGAAACTGTAAACGGTGCAATAATCATTGACGAAACATACGACGGCGAAATTGCTTGGGATATCCCCGAAGTTACAGCTAAGCCCGGCGAAACAGTAACACTTGATGTTATCGTTAAGGATACTGAAAACGCAGCTATTCCTGTAGCAGGTGCACAGTTCAAGATTACTGCTGATACAGCTGAATTTGTTTCTGTAGACAAGAAAACAGCAGCTTATGACTCAGATGTCGAAAACAACCCCGAAACAAACGAATTTGCATTCGGTCAGGGTCAGGGCAAGGGTACAGCAGCAGCTGACGGTGCTAAGATTTTCACACTTACTTATACAGCTCCTACAGCTCCCGGCGTATATCCTGTAACATGGTCTGAAACATTTATTTCAGATACAAACGGTAACGAACTTACTCAGATTTCTTTCCTCGACGGTTCAATCACTGTTGAAGACGACGTTGCAGAGGGTGAAGTATCATGGGTAATTCCTGAAGTTGACGCAGAACCCGGTGACACAGTTACTATGGAAGTTCTCGTTAAGGACAGCTCGAATCCCGGTCTTTCTGTAGCAGGTGCACAGTTTGCTATAAACGCTGATTCACCTATCGTATACGCAGGTGTAACAGGTTCTGAAGCTTACGATGCAGAAGTTATAGACAATGCAAAGACAAATGAATTTGCATTTGCTCAGGGAATCGGTAAGGGTACAGCAGCTGCAAATGACGGAAAGGTACTTGTTCTTACATATACAGTTCCTGACGACTGTGCAGACGGCAGATATCCTGTTAAGTGGTCCGACGCTTTCATAAGCGATACAAACGGTAACGATATTACTGAAAAGGTAAAGCTCGTTGACGGTGCTATCAATATCAAGGCTAAGACAACCACAACAACTACAAAGGCTACAACAACTACAGCTTCTACAACTCAGACAACAGTTACTACAACTACAACAACCGCTACTACAACAACTACAGTCACAGCTCCCAGTGGTGCAATCATCTGGGAAATTGACAGAGTTGAAGCAGAACCTGGTGAAACAGTTACTGTAAACATGGTTGTAAAGGATACAAACAATTCAAAACTCCCTGTAGGTGGTGCTCAGTTCGTAATCAAGGCTGATTCACCTATCGGTCACGGTAAGTCAAGCGGTACACCTTACGGTTCAGAGCTTGTCGGAAATGACACAACAGACGAATATGCATTTGCAAACGCTACAGGTGCAGGCGTTGCAGCAAGCACAGGCGACATCGTTATTTCACTTGAATACACTGTTCCTGAAGACTGTGAAGCCGGCGAATATCCTGTAACAATTTCAGACCTTTTTGCAAGCAGTGCAGACGGTCTTGACATCACCAAAAATATCATGACAATTGACGGTGCTATCATCGTTAAGGCTAAGACAACCACAACAACTACAACTACAACTCAGACAACCACAACAACTACAACTACAACTCAGACAACCACAACAACATCTGCTCCTACAACAACAACTACTACAACATCTGCTACTGTTGCTCCCGGCAACATCATGTGGGTAGTTGACACTGTAACAGCTAACCCCGGCGATGAAGTTAAGGTTAACGTTG
>JAGAQS010000253.1 GCA_017622635.1 Ruminococcus sp.
TCATTTATACGGTCAATTTTTTTCTGATTCACCAAAAAACACCTCTCTATAAAATTTTATTCAATTATACCACGTATTCACAAACATTTCAAGTATTGTCACTGGATTTTTATTTTCAGATATGATATAATTATATCAGAAAAAAAACAAAGGAGTGATTTTTATGAAAACGGCACTTGTTACAGGCGGTACGGGCGGTATCGGTCAGGCAATATGCAGGAAACTTGCCGACAACGGTTACTGTGTAATAATAAATTATCTTCACGCCGAAGAAAAAGCACGCAGGCTCGCCGACGACATAAACGGAAAAGCCGTTAAATTTGACGTTTCCGACGTTGATTCCGTAAATAACGTATTAAGTGATATTATCGGTTCGGACGGTAAAATTGACCTGCTTGTAAACAATGCGGGAATTTCCGAAATTGACCTTTTCACAACAATCCCACGTGAAAAATCAGACAGTATAATAAATATAAATTTAGGCGGTACGCTTAACTGTTCCCGTGCGGTTCTGCCTTACATGATAAGAAGAAAAACGGGTTGTATTGTCAATATTTCGTCAATGTGGGGACAGGTCGGTGCGTCGTGTGAAGTTGACTATTCGGCTTCAAAGGCGGGAATAATAGGTTTTACAAAGGCTCTTGCGAAAGAGGTCGCACCGTCGGGAATACGTGTCAACTGTGTTTCTCCCGGGTTTATAATGACCGAAATGAACAGCCGTTTTACAGATGAGGAACTTGACGGCATAAAAGAAGAAATTCCGCTCGGTTTCTTCGGTACTCCCGAACACGTCGCCGATGCAGTGGCTTTTCTGTCGTCGGAAAGTGCGGAATATATCACGGGTCAGGTTCTTGCCGTAAACGGCGGTATGGTAATTTAAGGAGGAATTTTTGTGATTAACGAAAGACTAAGAAAACAGCTTGAATTTATGATTGAACTCGACAAAATGAAAAATCTTTACCGTCAGACTTATGTTCTCCATGAGGACAGAAAGGAAAATGACGCAGAACACAGCTGGCACATTGCATTAATGGCGTTTCTGCTGGAAGAATATGCGGATTCGCCCGTAAATACACTTAAAGTTATGAAAATGCTTCTGATTCATGACGTTGTCGAAATCGATGCAGGCGATACTTATCTTTACGACGACGAGGGAAACAAGACAAAGGCAGAACGTGAAGAAAAATCCGCACAGAGAATTTTCGGTTTACTGCCCGATGACCAGAAAGAAGAATTTTACGGTCTTTGGCGTGAATTTGAGGACAAGCAAACAAACGATGCGAAGTTTGCAGGAGTACTTGACAGAATACAGCCGATGTTGTTAAACTATACAAAAAACGGTCAGTCATGGCAGGAACACGGTATTTACAGTAATCAGGTAAGGAACAGAAATACAGGTGCGGAAGAAATTTCCGAGTCCCTCGCCGAAGTGATAAAAAATATTATTGATGACGCAACAGACAAAGGCTGGTTAAAAGTATAATTCGTTATTTTTCACAAATTTAAATCCGTTTTTACGTGCATAATTACCAAAGCGACGATTTTCGTGATAAAAAGATGATATTTTTTTATACAGCTTGAACTTTTTTGATACTTATGATATTATATAAATCAAATAAGTATAGGGAGGATATTTAATGGCTACAGATACAAAAGAAAAGAAATCCTTTAAAGAACGGTTCGCTTCATTTCAGGAAAAACACAACGCACAGACAGACCTGCACCCGAAAATAAATCTTGCGATTCTGCTGATTTTTCCGCTCTTCATATGTACTATGGCTGAAGTCAATCAGTTCAAAGGGTTCACACCTTATTTTGATTTCTGGATTAACCGTCCGACAGTCATGATTTTTGACATATTTCTGACATCTATAGTATTCCTGTTCCTGCTCGCACTTTTCCGTTCCGGCTGGATTTCAATTGCGGTACAGAGTGTTGTATATATGGCTCTCAGTATTACCGAACTTTTCAAATACGGCACAAACGGAAATCATCTCATACTCTCTGACATGAAACTTTTCCGCAGTGTAAAAAGTCTTAAATCATTCGCA
>JAGAQS010000254.1 GCA_017622635.1 Ruminococcus sp.
ACACGTTATACATTTTAAAGCAGGCAAAAGCCATAAGTGCCTTTATTATAAGCGTTGCAGGTGCATAAAAGGCATAACCCGTTATAATGTCAGCAAGAGCCGAACCGATTCCGCCAGCCGCCGCTCCGTACATTCCGCCGAGTACCCACGCAGAAATATTAACAAATACGTCACCGAGATTTACATATCCCTTTGTAGGTGTGGGTATCTGTATGACAATAGTCGCAACTGTTGTCAGTGCGGTCAGAACACCCGTAAGTGTAAGCAGATGTACTTTTTCGTTTGCCGTTTTCATAAAAAATTCCCTCTTTTTTTAAATTTACGGAAATTCCGCCATAAACTGCTCCATTGTACCGTTATATACATTAAGGTCAATATATTTTTCCTCACCTTTATAACCGTACAGTTCACCCTTGTCACAGTACTGCCAGAATTTCCAGTCCATCAAATCAGGCTCAAAATTTACATTCCTTATCCACAAAGGATAATCACTGAAATTCTCTCTTACATACCTGAAATAAACGGGCAATGTCGTATATATTACAGGCTTTACACCGTAATATTCTTCAAGATTCTCAAGGAGCGGACGGAGTATTTTTTCTGCCTCCTCCTTATCAGGTTTATGCTTTCTCTTGTCCGAATAGTACTCAATATCCACAACCGGAGGCATATCAATTTCATCTGCACCGACAACCGAAATAAAATTAGATGCCTGCGTTTCGCCTGCACTGTCAAAACTGAAAAAATGATATGCCGATACTTTTATATCGGTTTCCGCAATATTTTCAAGATTACGCCGTGCCGACTCGTCAACGTGACCGCTTCCCTCCGTTGCCTTTATGAAAGCAAACGAAACATTCTGATTGTCCAGTTTTTTCCAGTCTATAACCCCCTGATAGTTTGAAACATCAACACCCCATACGGAATATTTTGATTTGTTTAATTCCACCGACGAAAAATAACACGCCACTATAACAGAAATTACTGTCATTAACGCACCCGTCAGGGTACATAATACTTTTCTTTTTTCAGGCATTGACAAAAAATATCCTCCTGTTCCATATTGAGTATGCCGACAAATTACATACACTTATATAATAACCTATTTTCTCTGAATAGTCAACAGTTTTTTTAAATTAATTTCATGCAGTCAAAAAAAATCCGACATACCGCTTAAAAGCATTACGTCGGATTTTATCGATATATTATTAAATTCAATCAGTTAATAGAACCGTATACTTCTTCAAAACCTGCGGGGCTGGAAGCAACTGTTATAGTACCGTCGCCGTTGTCTGTAACAGCATCTGCCTTATATGCAGTACCGTCAACCGTATCGTCAGGAACAATAAAGACTGTACCTGCTGTAATCTGCTCAGCAACTGTAGAGGGAAGTATTATTGTACCGTCGCTTACTGTACATTCTTCAGCACTTAATGTACCTGTAAGGTCAACAACGCCGTCTGCCAGTTCAACGTTTAATTCTGTATCAAAATCCTGATTAATCCATGCGTCATAAGCCTTGTTTACAACGTCAACGGCTTTACTGAGGTCTACTGCCGAAAGGTCGTCACTCTCTATAACACCTTTTTCAACAGCCAGATTTATAATTTCGTCCATTGACGATTCACCCGTAACCATACCTGTTGCCCTCATTGATGCGGAAACAAGAAGTTCTGCTGTGATTTCTGCTTCTGAGTCTGTTATTGCATCAGCGTCAACTACGTCCCAGTCCTGTGCAACCTGTAAATCAGATTCAAAAGTACCGTCTGAAACCATACCAAAAGTATTGTTTATCAGGCTGAGAAGTTCAGCATTTGTAAGGACATGACCGTTTTCTTCAGTTTCTGTTCCTTCACTCTCTGCCTCCGTCTCAACTTCTTCTGAAATTTCTTCCGTAACTTCTTCAGCACTTGTTGCTTCTGTTTCAGCTTCGGTAATCATTTCAACAGTAGTTGTTTCAGCTGACGATGTTTCACTTGTTGACGGACTTTCAGATTCACTGCATGAAACAAATGACATCATACCTGCTATAATCAATATAGCTGTAAGCTTTTTTTTCATGGACATATTATACACCTTTTTCCTTAATATATAGTACTGTAAAGCACAGAATAATTATAACATATATGATACTCAATTTCAACTGTTTATCGAAAAATCATGATATATACAGAAAAAAATATAACCGTATCAAAATTTTTTATCTATTTTTTTGTAAATGTACACTGATTAAAATCGTCACTGACAAAAAAGGAATATTTGAAAAAATACGGCAAATAATATTTTCACAACCCCAATAAAAATAATTCATGGAGGATATTTATATATGAAAGCTACCGGAATTGTCAGAAGAATCGACGACCTTGGTCGTGTTGTAATTCCTAAGGAAATCAGACGCACTATGCGTATACGTGAGGGTGACCCCCTTGAAATCTATACAAACAGCGACGGAGAAGTTATTTTCAAGAAATATTCAGCAATAAGCGAAATGAGTGAAAACGCAGGTTATGTTGCGGACATAATGTACAAGATAGCAGGCTGTCCTGTTGTCATATTCGACAAAGACCATGTGGTCGCAACAGCAGGTGTACCAAAAAAAGAATTTGCGGAAAGACGTGTTACAGGACAGCTTGAGGAACTTATGGAAAATCGTGGACAATACTTCTGCCCGAACGGTGAGAGCAATAATTTCTTTCCTGCAGAGGGCGTTGAACGTACTGCAATTGCAGCCATTCCGATTATAACGGCAGGTGACGTTTCGGGTGCTGTCGCTTTTCTCAGTACCGAAAAACACACAGAGGCAAATGACTTACAGAAAAGTCTTATAAACGCCGCCGCACAGTTCCTCGCAAAACAGATTGAATGAAAAAAGAGCCGGAATTTCTTCCGGTTCTTTCTATATTAAAAATATAATAATTTATTCTATTGTTCCGAATATAAACAAAACAATCCATTCGTCATATGCAACAAAAAAATATTGAAAAGCCATACACAGATAAATATATCCCAATATATTAATATTCCTATCAGGAAGTTTAACCGGTGTATAAATGTAAATGGGTTTCTGCAAATGCCAGTTAAGGTCATTAAAAAACTCGTCTACTTTTTCGGAAATATTCTTTTTTGAAGAATAAACAGAAAATACATCACAAAGATATTTTTTTGCATCATCTGAATCAGTAACCGATTTATTCAGCCTGAAATCGAGATTATTTATATCTTTATCCGGTAAATTTACGCCGTATCTTTTATTGTAATAATGCAGACGATTTTTTATTACATCATTCAATTTTGAAACGTCGTTATCTTCCAGATGAAAAATATCAGCGTCAAAAGCATATAAGAAATCGCACAGCATTGAAAGATTATCAGATAAAACGTCAACTAATCCTGCAAGAAATCCAGTATCACCCGTTTCATTTTCAAAGCCCCAGTATTCTTTACTCATAAATCCTCCTGCTCTAAATTATAACATATTTTCATCTTTGCCGTTTAAACAGTCTTCCAGCCAGTCAAGAAAATTCCTGTCAGTTATTTCAATATACATTTCGTATTTGCCGATGATTTCTCCGCAGTGTTTTCCTTTAACAACAATATTATACGTCGTGGCACAACCCAAATCCATTAAAGCAATATTGCCGAATCTCTCAAAAGAATAATCCCTGTTTTCAATAGCACAATAATCATCATATGTCACATCATTTTCTTTATTAAAGTCTTTATGGATTAACTTTTCGTCAAAGTGCCAGTTTTCAAAAGGCTCTAAATTACATATATCCTCATCAGGATACAAAACAGCACCGTTTGAAACCTGTGTATAGAAGTCAACTATTTCCTGTGGAAGTTTTATCTGTTGCTTATTTTCAAATTCAGTAATTTTTTCAATTGATAGTGTTTCCAGTATTACTTCTTTATTATTGCCGGAATTTTTATATAATCTTTCAATCAGTTTCGACTTTATTCTTTCAAGCTGATTTTCCATAAATTATCCTCCTTAAATCAAAGAACCGAAATTCCTTCCGGTTCTTTTTACTGTTAAAACTTATTAATAAAAGAAGATGTTGCCTATATCTTCCAGACCATAATCAGAAAGCAGACGTTTTATTCCGTTTTCAACTTCATCACGGCTGAAATTATTACTTTCAAGATAATCGTCGTCTTTTTCGTTAAGATACGAATAAAAAACCATTCCGAGTAAAAGATTATCCATTATCTTGTTTTCCGTCAGTTCGGAAAATTCATTTTCAACTTCGCCGATATTTCCGCCGTCGATTTTTTTCAACAAATAATCCGCTGTTTCTCTTGTTTCCGTATTCTGTATCATTGATGAAGTTATTGTTTCGGAATCAACGTTGAACAATACTTTTACAAGTACCTTTATTATCTGATGAATCTGACGCATAATATAATCCTGCTCAAACATAAAGTTTCCTCCTTTCCGCAAAAATATATTTGCAGAAAAGATTTAATTATTCATTCGTACCTTATAGTCTGTAATGGTGTTTATTTTCCTGTATACTTCATTACTTTCACGGAAACAGTACATATCACAAAAATCAACTCTGAAAATAATTCCCTCAATTTTAATGACTATCAGTTTCACGCACAGAATAACAGGAATTAACAGCCATTTCAGTAATATAATTTTTTCAAATATAATATCCATAAATACAACCTGCTGATTTATATAATTATTTATTTTTCAACCTCACCATTATAATAAAGAGTATAAATTTTGTCTGTCTGTTCTTCTCCGACTATCATTACTATAAATTTAGTTGATACATTAACTTTCATTATATATTTCTCCCTTAAATCCTGATTTACAGTTCCTCCTCCAGACTTTCCAAATCTTCATAAAAAGAGGAAAAATGATATACTCCTTTCCATTTTGACAGAATCCCCCATAAATATTCACCTGTTTCGTCGTCAAAGACTTCTCCCATATAAAAGCCATAATATTTAAACATTCTGCGTGGAATACCGTATTTTGAAAAATCCGTCCTTGACAGCTTTATTTCAGAAAGTATCTGACAGTTATTTTCTGTTAAAAATTCCATTTCTTTTTCGGAATACTCCGTGTCAAATTTAAATCTCATAATATAACACTCATGATTTAAAGACTAAAAATCTTCAATCGTATACTTGCCTATTTCGTATATTCTGAACCAGTGACACCAGTCATCACTTAAAAAAATTCTGAAATCATAATGATTATCTTCTTTATACTCACCTTTTTTACTGTAAAATGTATCCATTCCCATCATGTCGGATTCATAGTAACCTTTTTTGTCAAATATTTTATCATAAATATAGTCACTTCTTCCGATAAAAACCGTATTGCTATCGTCGACACGTTCAACAGTAAAACCTTTACTCATATGAAAGTAAACAAGTGTAGTCTGTGGGAGTTCTTTTATACCGTATCCGTATTCTTTCAGATATTTCATAATACACAGTTCAGTACCGATAAAGAAAACAACAAACAGTATCAATAACACCAGAAATATTTTTTTAATTTTTCGCATATACACACCCCTGCTTTCTCATCTGTATTACTAAAGTATAGCATACAGAATCACAAAAATCAACCGTATTTTCACAAATTTTAATAATAACTGTTATGTCCCTGAATACGATATAATTCTTCAAAAAAATCGTCCATATTTTTTATAATGTCCTGTATATATGTTTGGTCAAGTGAAAAAGAAAAACTGATACCGCTCTTATAAAAATTATCTTCATTTAAAAAATTTCCTGTCATTTTGCAGTTTCCCCTTTTACCGAAAACTACAGATAAATTACTTCTGTTCAGTGAACCGTAATTTGCAAGTACTGCCTTTCCGTCGTTCATATTATCATAAGCATTTTCCAGTGCAACGGCAAAATCACGGACGTTTCCTATAGTTATATCACAATCGAACTCACAGTTCATACCTTTGCCGATGTATACTATTCCGAATTTTCCCGTCACACCCGTCGTACTTACAGAATAATCGGTCTGTCCGTCATCAAATTTCTTAAACTGAAAAATAAACCGTTCACCCCATTCCTCAATATCAATCAGTCTGTAGGGCAGTTCAAGTCTGCTGTTTATTATAATTTCTTTCATATTACCGACTCCCTGCATTATATATTATTTACTGAATTATAACATATAACGTCACAAAAGTCAAACAAATTGCAAAAAAACAATGAAAGCCGGAATTGCTTCCGGCTCTCACTGTTTATAGGGTGGTTTATATGAAATTAGAAGATGGCTGAATTATTGGTCATGTCTGAAATCTTTTCCGTCTCTGTCGGGCATTTCAGGCATACCGTTTTCGTCTGTAGGAGGTTCACGCATTTCCCCTCTGTCTCCACCGCCGAAACCTCCGCCCATCATGGACTGTTTTCCGACGTATGAAACGACGCTTTCAACTGTAAAACTTCCGGACTCCGTACCGTCGTTATTGTAACCGCCGTTTGTGTAAAGTCCGTACTGTTCTTCCGACGAAGAAGAACCGTCTGTATATAATGTATAAGTCACACCGTTTTGTATATCGGGTGAACTTATTATAATATTGTCAAAACTTTTCTGTGGTAAAAAACTTATTATTTCGTTTCCCGAATCGTCGGAAAGAGTAACAAGAGTTCCTCCGCTGTACGTATTGTCAAAGGTTGCCGAAACACTGTTCTGTGCCGAACTGTCGGACGGACTTTCCGCCATTCCCGACATACCGACCGCTACAACCGTACCGCCTGTAACGATAATTTCCCCGTTGCTGTCCAACGCACCGTTACCGCTGTTTTCAGGTCCGTTTACTATAACAGTACCACCGCTGATGTTGATATTTCCGTTGGAGTCAAGACCGTCACCGTCGGCATTTACATAGACCATACCGCCTGTGATATTTACTGACAAATCCTCCGAATATGTTCCCATGCCCGTCTGAACAGTCTCGCCGTCACTTGCATTGAAACCGTCGTCGGAAGCATTTACTTCAACTGTACCGTTGTTTATATTTATGACGGACGCTTCAAAACCTTCATACGAATTATCAACAGAAACCGTACCGCCGTTTATATCAATTTTCAAATCGGCATGAATACCCTTGTTTCCCGAATCAATATTCAGGTTTCCGCCCGACACAACAACATCTGTATTTGAATGAATTGCATCATCTGCGGAATTTATACTGAAAGTTCCGCCGATTATATTTATCTGTGAATCCGCCTTTATACCTTTTGTACTTACAGCATCGGTACTTTCCGAAGTATATTCAAGGTTTTCCTGCTGAAAATCACCGTCAGGCATATCGGGCATTTTTCCCCTGCCTCCGCCTGAAGTTATACTGAAATTACCGCCCTCAATGTAAACAAAGCCCAATGAATCATCGGTATTGTTTGAAGAATTGATACCGTTTTCACCTGCTGTAAGGGTCAGATTACCGTCGGCTACTGCCACATAGTCCTTACCTTTCACAGCGTCACCGACTGCATTTACAGTAATTTTACCGCCTGTAATAACAATATCGTCTTTTGAACGGATACCGTCATTATAATTACCGTTAATTTCAAGTTCACCGTTGCCGTTAACAGTCAGGCTGTCTTTACTGAAAATTGCCGAATCGGGTTCATTTTCGGCACTGTCGGCAAATTCATAAACCGAACCGTCCGAAACGTAATTTTTACTGCCGTCTGCAAGCGTTATGAACGTTTTTTTAGCATTTGTCACATAAATTGCAGACGAATTACTGCAACTTATTGAAGCGTTGTTCAGAACCAACTGGACTTTACAGTCATTGGCATCAACAACAATCTGACCGTCATCAAGAGTACCGTTTATAATATAGATACCCTCATCTGTAATCGTAACTGTTGAACCGTTTACAGAAACACCGTTACCGTCCGCCTTTGCACTGTCTCCGTTGAGGGAGATTTCAGCTGTAGGCTGTGAATAATCGGGGTTAAGGTCTCTGTCTGAAAAAAGTTCACTCGCAGATGTTTTTTCGGTTTTCTGAACAGAATCGGAAGAAGTTGTTTCCTGCGATACTATTTCAGTTGTTTCATTTGTTTCAGCCGATTCAGTGGTATTTTCCGTTTCGGCTGAAACTGTCGTCATTTTCTCGGAAGTTGTCTTTTTGGAATCGGAACTGTTGCTTTTATCACTGCACGCAGTCGCCATAACAGCAAAAGTCATAGCTGTCATAAAGATACGGTTCATAAAATCACTCATAGAATCACCATTTTTTAAAGTTCCCAATTCCGTTTTTTTCTTTTGTTCTTTATCTCTATGTTTGCTATTATAGACTAATGATATGTAAACTGTGTGAAATTCTGCTGAACAACTGAAAAAATTCTTATTTTCATTTCAACACAAAAAAACTATGTTGTTTCTTTACAGAATTTTACGAAGTCCCTTATTGAATCACTGCAATTTGCAAACATATTTATTTCGGCAGTTTTGCTGTTGTAGTCAAGATTGTGAATAAGTACGGGAATATCCTTTCCGAACGTTTTTTCAATAAATCCCGACGAATGAAGATTGTGAACAATGTCAACAAGAAGTTCGGTAAAAGTGGTTGTAATGGACGAATAACGTTCTGTATCGGAACTGTCCGCATCTTCGTCATATGGATAACCACAGCTTATTATCCACTGTCTCACTATTTGGGCAGTATCGTCAGTACCGAAACTGAGTTCATTGTTCTGAAGCCAGAAAATATAATTCCAACGTGCTTCCTGTTCACTGTCGGCAATTGAAATATTTTTCCTGTATTCCGATTCTGTATTATATCCGAGAATAACAGTCGGTTTGCATGGATTATCACCGTCGTCATACACAAACAGAGAAAGTGCATAAATATCAGGTTCTTCCCACGACGCTATTGTATCCTCAATAAGCACCGACATAAGCCCCTTTAAATCTTCCGTACTTACAAAAACATCATACTTATCGTCACAGCTGTCCTCTTCGGAAGAATTTTTCAGTTCTTCAATACATTGTTTCAGAGCATCTATATTTACTATTCCCGCACATGAAACGTCGTCACCGCTTCCGTTACAGGTTATTTCAGGCAGAAAATTTTTTATATAGCTGTTTGTTTCCTCAAAACCCGATTCTGCAAATTTTATTGCAAGTTCTCTGTAAAGGTCGTAGAGCTGTTCTTCGTTCCAGCACGAATTGTCAACGCCGTCTGTTCCGAGAAAAACGGCAGGCGGTATTGTTCCCTTTTCAAAATAGCAGAACCTCGCCGCAGCGTTTGCATTGTCCTGACACATGGAAGTTGTAATATTTCCCTTACAGTAAGGGTCGTCGGGAATGGGACTGTACGCAGAGCCGTCCTCAGCGACAATAACACATTTTCCGTCACCAATCTGTACACCGAATGCAAATTTTTCAGAAGAGACAAAAAATTCAAGTGTTGTTCCGTAAGCTATAAGAAAATTACCGTCTTTGTAATACTGACGGTAATCAGAAAGTTCGTCGGGTATTCTGTTAAGTTCATCATCTGTAAAAGGTTGTTTTATATAATCGTCCGCAATTCTGTCATACCACATTGAAATAACATTACGCCAGAGAAGTGCAAAAAGTTTATTGCGTTTCCTTTCATTGTCAAGAAGCATTTCCGCACCGTCCATTATATCCATAAATTCGTCGGCACATTCACGGGCACACTCAACCGCAAACCTTGAACCTCTGTCCGTACGGATATACTGCGGACTTCCGTGACCGTCAGCCACAGCGACAAAGGAATATCTGTCGTTGTCAACCGACATTGAACAGTCCTGACATACTATTCCGTTCATGACATGAAACGCACCTATAATGGTATGAGAAAAGGAAGAATAATTATTCATGTTATCATTCTCCGTTCATTAAAAAGTACAAATATCATTTTAATTTTACCATAAATTTATACACCTGTCAACAAAATCGATAATTTCCGATAAAAAAATTCCGGATAGTATATATTATCCGGAATACTGTATCAATATAAATTATTTTCCTCTGAATACATATATTCGTCTGTTGTACCCGTCAAATCTATAACTGTTGTTGTCGTTGTTTCAGTCGTCATTGCACCGTCTGTCTCAACAGGGACGGTATTTGCACAAAGCCATTCGCACCATGTCTGATAATACTTTGCAAGTACGTGTACACCGTCGTTACTGCATTCTGACATTAAATTTCCGTAGGAATCGTCAAAGACTTCATTTATATCAATATGAAAAACCGTCTTGTCATCTGCAAAACTTGCCTGTGCCTCGTTAAGATTGTCAATCATTTCGTTTGTTATATCGCCCTGTGCCTGTCTTGTATCGGTAACGTGCAGACTTGACAT
>JAGAQS010000255.1 GCA_017622635.1 Ruminococcus sp.
AGGTTTTCCCTTACCGTAAGGTTATCCGCAACTGACGTGTCCTGCGGTGAAATACCCGTGACGGACTTCACTTCACTGCTTTCACGTGTACAGCTGTGACCGTTTACAAAAGCCTCTCCGTCGGTTGCAGACGAAAGACATGAAAGCATACGGATAGTAGTTGTCTTGCCTGCACCGTTTACACCGAGAAGTGCAAAGAGTTCACCCTCTTTCACCGAAAGATTGAGGGAATCAACGGCTGTTTTAGTACCGTATTTTTTTGTAAGATTTTTTGTTTCAATTATATTCATAAAAAACTCCTAAGTCATTTCTTTGATACTGCCCGCATTTATAAGTGCGATTCCTTTTTCTTCGTCGCCAAGTACTATTATTGCGTCACCTGCATTTATATTGAAAACTTTTCGACATTCGACAGGAAGTGTTATCTGCCCTTTTTCGTTGAGTCTGCATATTCCGAAAACGTGTTTACCGTCCTTTGAACTTTCTTCTTCTCTTAAAAGCATATCAACTGTTGTTTCATACAGGTCGGCAAGCTTCATACAGCTTTCTATGTCGGGGAGTGATTCACCCTTTTCCCACTTTGCAACCGCCTGACGTGATACACCGAGTTTTTCCGCAATTTCTTCCTGAGTAAAACCGTATTGCTTGCGGTATATTTTCAGTTTGCTTAACTGTATTCCCATCGTTTTTCACCTCTTATCAATTATACTATATACGGAACGTTATGTCAACCAATCATACTCAACATCTATGTTAATTATAGTTGCATTTTCGGCAAATGTTAGATGCACATTACAAAACAGTATAAAAAAGCCTGTCGGAAAAAAGTATCCGACAGACTATAATCAAAATTCTTTTTTAATAAATTCGTCCATTGGAATGGGCTTTGAGTAATAATACCCCTGAAAACTCTTTATGCCGTAACTACGCAAAAAATCACGCATCTGTGCCGTTTCGACACCCTCCACGCATACTTCCGCCGAGAAAGCATCTGCAAGTGAGGATATGAATTTTACTGTGTTCTGGTCGGAGATACTTTTCTCTATATCCTTTACAAATTCCCTGTCGATTTTAACGGTATCAATAGGAAGTGTACGGAGAACACCGAGAGAAGAAAAACCCGTCCCGAAGTCGTCAAGGGCGATTTTTATACCGTGTTCCCTGAAAATCCTGAACATATTATTTAAAACGTCAATGTCAAGCAGACGGCATCTTTCCGTTATTTCGAGACAGAGATTTTCGGCGGGGAAACCCGTTTCCTGAAGAAGTTCGAAAACTTCCGAAACAAAATCACTTCTTTCAAGCTGTGCATATGAAATATTTACATTCATAATAAAGTCGGGGTATTTTTCAAGAAAAATTTTTCCGTCCGTCATTGCCTGACGCAGAATCCACTTTCCAAGCTCCGGAAATAAAACGTCCTGCTCCAGTACGGGAACAAACTGAACAGGCGGAACAGTTCCGTACTTGTCATTTTTCCAGCGGACAAGAGCTTCCATGCCTTTGAGTTTTTCGGTATCGGCGTACATTATCGGCTGATAGCACAAGTAAAAGCCCTCACAGTTTTCTATAACACTGTTCCGTATCACGTTCAGTTTTTCCATAAACTTTTTATTGTCATCATTCTGAACATTTTCAAATACCACCATATCACCGAGCCGTCTGTTTTTTGACTCATAGTATGCATATTTAAGGCATGAATATACTGTTTCGCTTGCAATATCGAAGTCATCTATTATCATAAGACCAGCATTGAGTGACAGACTTACCCTCTCATCATCAACAAAAAATTCATGGGAGACCTTTTCCTGTAATTCATTATATAAAGAGGAAATCTTATCGTTGTCCATTTTACGTATAAGTACAGCGAACTTTGTTCCGTCCATACGGTATACCGCCCCTGCATTTCCGAAAACGTCCTTTATACAATTTGCGAATCTTCTTAATACCCTGTTGCCGAACTTATAACCGTAAACATCATTTATAATTGAAAAGCCCGTAATTCCTATTATTACAGCAGTGGTTTTTGCCCTTTTCCATAGAATTGTTTTAAGGTCGTCAAAGAATCCGTAAAGACTTCTGAGACCCGTTATTGTATCTATATAACTGAGTGAACCGTGATTTTTTATAGCACCTGCAAAATATTCGGGTTCACCGTTTTCATCTCTTATCACTGCACCCCTGCACGTACATACAACATAATTTCCGTCAGCCGCTTTTGCACGGTACTGCATATTATGCCCTTTATCCTGTCCCGAAAAAATTTTATTTATACTGTTATGATAACTTTCACGGTCATCAGGGTGAATATATTTCTCCCACACAGCACCTGCGTCATACATATATCTGTCAGGCAGATTAAAATAATCCACTGCACTTTTTGACCACCTTGAATAGTTATTTTTCATATCACAAAGATAGACATAATTGCCCTCTGCAATAATAGAAAAGGTTTCAAACATACTGTCAAGTCTTTTGAGTCTGCTTGTATCCATTTTCATTCCTCCTTACCGCTTTAGGTAAAATCCTTTACAGGTTTTCGTTTAATTATACCATACTTTGAGCAAAATTGCAACCCCGTTCACCATATCTGAGAAAAATTTGTTAATTTTAAACATATTTTACACCTATAATTTGACGTTCATATTCTTTTTTTGTATTCTTTACAAAAACCTCACATTATGTTATAATAGGCATATTGCGTGATTTAAAGGAGTGATTTTTATAAATAAATGTTTTGTCTTTAAGATTTTTTCTGTAATACTGTGCCTTTTTGTGACGCAGGATATAATTGAAATTTTTGACGTATATTCCGCAAAGTCGGTTATAGGGGTAAGTATAAATGAAATATGTACGGAAAATAATTTTTACAAAGCACCTGACGGCACTGTCTGTGCGTGGGCTGAAATATACAACGCCTCAAAATATCCTGCCGACATAAGTGGCTGGGGATTTTCCGACGACCCGAAAGACCCCTATAAATTCAGTTTTCCCGCCAACGTCGTTTTACAGTCAGGTGAAAGAAAGATTATTTTCTGTGATACGGCTGAACATAAAGATATGCAAACAGCACCGCTGAAATTTTCGGAAGAAGAAAATATGCTTGTCCTTACAAACAGATTCGGAAAGGAAATGGACAGAGTGAATTTCGGCAAAATTGAAGCCG
>JAGAQS010000256.1 GCA_017622635.1 Ruminococcus sp.
AGATGCAGGGGCAGAAAAATGTATTGTAATGCCCGTTACAATCAACAATATATGTAAAATAATCATGAAGATAATAAGTGACACAAAAATCTGTATTTCCGAAATTGCCGATTTTATGGACAGTTTTAATTTTCCACGTAACCTTAACGGATTCTATTATCTTTGCAGTGCCGTGGAAATGTGCGTTATAAAACCCGACAGACTGTCAGATATCATTTCGGAAATTTATGAACCTGTTGCGGAATCCTTTGGAGTAAGTACAGGACTTGTTGAACGTTCAATAAGACATTTTTCAAAGGTTTCATATGAAAAGGGTCTGTTTGAAAATTTTTTTGTGAACGGTAGGAATTTCAGACCGTCAAACCATGAGCTTATATGTGCGTTGTCAGATATTTTTGTAAGTCGTTTTGATATATATAACAAAAAGAAAATTATTGAAAATAACAGAAAAAATGTATTCAGTATATGGGAAAATTCATCTTCAAAAATAATATTTGATTTTTACTATAATTATCTGTACTGAAACAAAAAGGGCGAAACCGTGAGATTCCGCCTTTATGTTTATTCTTCAAAAAAAGTACTTTTGTATTCTGCTACTCTTGCTCTGTCACCGTAACAGTCAATTTCAATGATTTCACGTTTCAGCATATATTTTATTGATGCAAAAAGCAGTGTGAATGAAATTGCATTTGTCAATATACTGAAATATATTCTTATTCCTATAACGTTTCCCATCATTCCGCCCAGCATTATTCCGATACAGATTATAGTGATTACTTCAAAAGGTTTTTTGTCGGGGTCAAGCGTCAGGAATGAGAAACATACAGTTGCCGAAAATATTGAATGTAATATAGCAAGCAAAAGTGAATATGGTTTATAGAAGTCAATACGATATGA
Source organism: Ruminococcus sp. (assembly GCA_017622635.1). Classification (GTDB taxonomy): domain Bacteria; phylum Bacillota; class Clostridia; order Oscillospirales; family Ruminococcaceae; genus Ruminococcus. Next base: position 898 of record JAGAQS010000256.1, read on the forward strand.
ATTGAGTTCAAGTGTCATCATTATGGCTTCCGTGACGATATATACAGAAAATCCGATTTTCAGCCAGTTTCTCATACGTGCGGTTTTACTTATAAGTATGTCGGACAGAATGAGAGAGGCAAAACCTGCAAATTCAATTATATAAGCCGTTATTTCCAGAAACTTCACGAAACTGCTTTCGGGATTGAAAATAAGATAGTAAAAATAGCATACTGCACTGAATATTATGAACATAATATTTCCCGCAAGTCCGAGATTAAGCCCGAAATTGAGCTTTTTGTGCATATCCTCCATCAGTTCAGAGCCTTTAATGCTCTCTGTCCGATGTCTTTTCTGTAGTGAGCATTTTCAAAGCTGATTCTTGAAACACCGTCATATGCGTTGTCAAGTGCTTTCTGTAAAGTTTCGCCCTTTGCTGTAACACCGATTACACGACCGCCGTTTGTAAGGAATTTACCGTCATCTGAAAGTTTTGTTCCTGCATGGTAAACAAAACAGCCGTCAACCTGTCCCTTTTCGTCGAAACCGTTCATTTCAATGCCCTTTGGATAGCTTTCGGGATAACCACCGCTTGCCATTACAACGCACGCACAGCTTCCGTCATGCCATTTTATGTCAACCTTGTTAAGTTCATGGTTATATATAGCCTCGAATATTTCATAAAGGTCAGCGTCAAGCATTGGCAGTATAACCTGTGTTTCAGGGTCACCGAAACGGCAGTTATACTCAATTACCTTAGCACCCTTTGGAGTGAGCATAAGTCCGAAGTACAGACAGCCTTCAAAGGTTCTGCCTTCAGTGTTCATGGCGTTCATTGTTGGAATGAAAATTTTTTCCATGCACTCCTTTGCGACTTCTTCCGTATAGTAGGGGTTGGGGGAGAGAGTTCCCATACCGCCCGTATTTAGTCCCAAATCGCCGTCTAAGGCACGCTTGTGGTCCATAGAGGAAATCATAGGCACAATGGTCTTGCCGTCCGTAAACGACAATACAGACACTTCAGGACCTGTGAGAAATTCTTCAATTACAATTCTTGCTGAACTCTTGCCGAATTTGAGACCGTCAATCATGTCATGTACAGCCTGTACGGCTTCTGTTTCGTTCTGTGCAATTATAACACCCTTGCCGAGTGCGAGACCGTCTGCCTTGATAACTGCGGGATAGCTGTTCTGTTCTTTGAGATATGCAATAGCCTTGTCGCTTTCAGTGAAAACTTCATAGAAAGCTGTGGGAATATTGTACTTCTTCATAAGTTCCTTGGAAAATACTTTAGAACCCTCAATTATTGCGGCGTTTGCCTTTGGTCCGAAAGTCATGAAGCCTTCAGCCTGTAAAGCATCAACCATGCCCATAACAAGCGGGTCGTCGGGTGCTACAACAACCATATCGGGTTTTATTTCCTTTGCAAGTGCAACAACACCGTCAATGTCTGTTGCGGAAACGCCGAAACATTCAGCATACTTTGAAATACCTGCATTTCCGGGGGTACAGTAAAGCTTGTCAACGTGTTTGCTTTCGGCGAGTTTCATAATAATGGCGTGTTCACGTCCGCCGCCGCCGACTACAAGTATATTTTTCATGGGGATAACCTCCTGTCATAATTTTCTGATTTGTTTGTACGGATTTCAATAACAGCCGTACAGCATACAAGTAAAAATGATGCTGTATTAAGCAACATAAAAATATCCTGCAACTTTGAAACAAGACCAATCATCATAAAATCGTCAGAACAGGTTGTCTGATGTACTTCGTCCATGTTTATATAATTTGAAAACAGAAATATCATAAAACCAATTGCAGAATATATCAGTTTCTTTTTGCCTTTCAGTTTTTTAGAAAAAATACTGATAATGCACACTATAATATACGGTACAATAAATATTACTGAATAGATATAACTTTCAGTCTGACTTGAATGAAGTTTGTCAAAGTACGTTGTATCTTTCCAGAAATTATATGTTTCACGGAAAACTGACGTTGATATGTTTACATTATAAATATTTATCAGACTGAGAATTATATAAATTATCGGAAGAACTATTGCGACAACTGTAAACTTTATAATTGCAGAGTGTCGTTTTTTAGGTGTAGGAATGTTTTCTGACATAATATTATCCTTTTTCATATAAGGTGTGTCCGAAAACAGAAAAACGTCTGGAATCAGGTTTTTCCTTGTCATATTTCCATGAATCGTTGCCAATGTCAAGGATATAACCATAGTCAAAGCTGTAACCGATACCACATTCACTGCGTGATTCACCACACTTGCAATACATTTGTGTAACCGTAAAAAGCGGTTGAATATAACCGTCGGACGTTACAAACCTTATCAGGTCTGTTACAGCAAGCAGAATCCATGTCAGGAGAACTGCAATGATAATTTTCAGTGCAGTTCTGCCTTTGGATTTTTTCAGATTTTTATTGGTCATTTATCAGTGGTGGAAAAGTCTGATTCCTGTGAACGCCATAGCGATATTATACTTGTTGCAGGTTTCGATAACGTTGTCGTCACGGATAGAACCACCCGGTTCGGCAATGTACGCAACACCTGACTTCTTGGCACGTTCAATATTGTCACCAAACGGGAAGAATGCGTCAGAACCCAGACAAACGCCTGTATTCTTTGCAAGCCATGCCTTTTTCTCCTCAACGGTGAAAACTTCGGGTTTTGTCTTGAAAATTCTCTGCCACTCACCGTCACGGAGAACATCTTCATATTCGTCACCTATATAAACGTCAATAGCGTTGTCACGGTCTGCACGGCGGATACCGTCAACAAAGTCAAGTCCCATAACCTTCGGGGACTGTCTGAGCCACCAGTTGTCAGCCTTCTGTCCTGCAAGGCGTGTGCAGTGGATTCTTGACTGCTGACCTGCACCTATACCGATAGCCTGTCCGTCCTTTACATAGCATACGGAGTTAGACTGTGTGTATTTGAGTGTGATAAGGGAAATCATAAGGTCATCAAGTTTGTCGGCAGGGATTTCCTTGTTTTCGGTAACAACGTTTGCAAGGAGTTCCCTGTTGATATCAAGTTCGTTTCTGCCCTGTTCAAAAGATACACCGTAAACCTGTTTTGTTTCAATCGGAGCAGGCTTGTAATTTTCGTCTATCTTGAGAATACAGTAAGTGCCTTTTCTTTTGGACTTGAGGATTTCAAGAGCTTCGTCGTCGTAATCGGGGGCAATAATACCGTCTGAAACTTCACGCTGAATCATCTTTGCAGTGCAAACATCAACCTTGTCTGAAAGTGCGATAAAGTCACCGTATGATGACATTCTGTCAGCACCTCTTGCTCTTGCATATGCACTTGCAAGGGGTGAGAGTTCGCCGAGGTCGTCAACCCAGTAAATTTTTTTGAGGTCGTCTGAAAGCGGTCTGCCTATTGCCGCACCTGCGGGTGAAACGTGCTTGAAAGAAGTTGCAGCACAAACGCCTGTAGCTGTCTTTAACTCTTTAACCAACTGCCAGCCGTTGAGAGCGTCGAGGAGGTTTATATAGCCGGGTCTGCCACAAAGAACCTCTATAGGAAGTTCAGAGCCGTCAGCCATATAAACTCTTGAGGGTTTCTGATTGGGGTTACAGCCGTATTTTAACTGCATTTCATTTGACATAATAATGTCCTCCTTATATTTTTAATTTTTTTATACGGAAAATTTGCGTGCGGATAGTGTTCTGTCAAGGTCGAATGAAAATATCATAATCCGAACATTCTTTTATACTGATGTTATCACGTCCATCTCATATTCATAAAAAACGGGTGATGCAACAAAAGCAATAAATAAAATAATTATCATGATTATGTCATAGAAAATCCATTTAACAACAGGTTTTCTGCCCTTGCGTATGCTGAAAAACACATCTGCGTAAATCATTGTCAGAAATATTACGGCATAAATCTGATTTAAATGCCTGTCGGCAAAATGCCATAATGCCAAATATTCCCAGAAAAAATATATATCAAGTCCTTCATTCCTGCCATATTCTTTGATAAGGTAAAACCATAACTTATGACATAAATCATTGTTTCCTGTTTCAGTAAAATAACGTAACAGTGTCATGAAATTGCAAACTGTATATACAGCAAACAACGGAAAAATCAGCCATTTATTAAGTGTGAGTAATTTTTGGATTTTCGGATTTATTTCTTTCATTATGAATTATCCTCTTTTATACGCTGTTGTAAAATCTGAACTGTCAGCTTTATATTTTTAATTTTTGTATGCGTAAAATTTCTTTGCGGATATTGTTTATCCAGTGAGTATCGTTTTCTTTCAGAAGATAAACACGAAAACCGTATGAAATACCATTCTGATAAACTGAAATTTCGTCGTTAACGTGCAGGTCAATATGATACTTTGAGGGATATTTTGACGGAAGTATTTCCGTGTTGTTTTTCTGTACTTCTTGTGCATGACGTTTGCCGTTTATAATGTTGTCAATTTTTATGCCATAGTGCCTGAAAATAGATTTTATATACCTTTCTGAACGGAAAGACGTTGTATAAATCCACAGCTGTATATTGTTGTGGTTTATCCATTGCAGTAACTCCGGAGTACCTTTGCGGAGTCTGTCTCTGTAAATTCTGTCCAGCGGAAAATTAAGGCTGTTTTCCGCCGGAACTTTTTCGGGATTTACAAAAAGTGTTTCGTCCAAATCAAAAGATACAATCATGCGGTAACAGTGATAAATACTGTAAAAAAGAATGACAACAGGAAAAGACCGTATAACATAAGTCCCGTAGAGAATTTTGACGGGTTTTTTATATTTGGAATTACGGGTCTTTGGTGTGCCAGATGTACGGGCATTGCCACAGAGTAAACCGCCGATACAAAAAGTACCAGTATACCGATACCCTCAATGATGTCATCATTTGAGTTCATTAAGACAGTAAATATAAATGCTATTGCTATCTGAATAATATCGGTTATTATTATTGAACTGTTCCATTTCTGCTTTAACTGCGTATAATCTGTTTCGTCAGGCGTTATGGTATTTTCAGGATATTCATTCAGGATAATTTCGGTATCACAGTATTCACATTTTGCAGTATTCTTGTTTTCGGTTATATGAATCGGTGCATCACAATTCGGGTATTTTATAACTTCCGGCATAATATTATCACCTCTTTTTTATACGCTTCCGTAAAACTCAGGAGAGGCAACAAAACCGATAAACAAAACAATAACTGTAATTATTCTGTACAGAATCCATTTTAAAATCTGTTTTTTGCCATTTGTTATACTTAAAACTGTGTCTGCAATCATCATGAATATAAGTACTATTGATATTTTGTCATTGTAATGCATAGCAAGATTTTCGCCTGTATCATAGAACCAATGGAAATAATCCGATATGTCGTGGCTTTTAAAAAAATCCCATACTTTATAATAAATATGCATATCTTGTGGATAGTATAAAATCGTTATAACGTTTATGAGAATATATGTTATGCACAACGGGAAAATCAGCAGTTTATCGAACGAAAGCAGAAGTTTTTTCATTATTTGTTTTTGTTGACGATTCTTGTTTCCTCTTCACCTGTTTCAATATTGGTGTAGCGTACAAAAAGTGATACTTTGTTATCTTCGTTAAGGCTGTTCCAGAGTGTGTCTGTAAACTCATCAATACCGCCCTTGATACCTATTAACTTCGGTTCACCCTCAAAACTCGGGAGCGGATTACCGTCGCCCATGTACGTATGAATGAAATGTCCCTCACCAGCAACGGGGTTGTTGTATGTGAAAGTATGTCTCAGGCATGAATCGGGATTACCGTTATTGCTCTTGAGGATTGACATAGCATAGTTGAAACTGCCGTCCTCAAAGTGAAGTATACCTGAAATTCTGGGGGTATAGTTAGGAGCGTCG
>JAGAQS010000257.1 GCA_017622635.1 Ruminococcus sp.
GAAATTAAATGGTGCAGTAACGGTACAAGCACCGCCACTTACAAAGTAGACAATCACCTTATCGTAGTAAAAAGAGATGCGGAAAACTCCACATTCTCAATAAAAATAAAACTTAAAAAACATTCCACAATCACAGGAAAATCTGTTGACAGGGACGTTATAGCCACACCTTTTGACCACAAAATACCATTCTGACATACATTATTGTAATAACTTTATTATACATAATCAGGTATAATTTGTCAAGTATTTAACAGATGTGAATTTATAAAATTAATGTGACATAATAATTATCTGCCGTTTGGTGTCTTATTATTCACAAAAAAAGGACTGCCGAAACAGTCCTCTTAAAAATATTAAAGTTTGTTTTTTTCTTCCTCAATGATTTTAAGCAAATCGTCAACGGACATATTTGAAACGTTTTTCTTGCGTTTGCTTGCTTCCGATTTGCTGATAATATCGGAAATATCGGGCGAACTGCTTCTTTTTGGTGCGGCTGCCTTTACTTCCGACACCGTACTTCTTGAGGCTTCCGCATTTTTTGACATTTCTGCAATCTGTGAAGTAGGAATAATTCCCGTATTGTCAATAATTGTTTCGTTTCTTACGGGTTCGTATTCTTTCTTTTCAACGGGTTCGGTTCTTTCAGCTGGTTCAACCTTTTCAAGCTTTCTGACGTGAGAACCCTCATACTCGTTCTTTCTGCGGATATCTTCTCTTATACTGTCAGCCGACGGTGCAGGTGAAACACGCCCTGTTGTTTTAGCCGAATCGGGACGGTTTGCCGCCTTGAACTGCATTGTACGCTCTTTTTCTTTCTGATACGGTGAATTGGGATTTACTTTCTTCTGACTGAAATTTTCCGCTATTGACATTTTTTTGCGTTCAAGGTCGTCACTTGCCTGAACTTCCTGCGACGGTTCAAAAAGAGGGGCATTTTTTGAATTGTTCTTTGCAGATTTTTTGTTGTTGGAGAACTCGAAAATTTCTTCGTCCTCTGCTTCTTCTTCCTTTGAAGAAATTCTTGAAATGAAGAACACAAGAAGAATTATACACGGAATTATAAGCTCGGCAACTATTCCCGGAATACTTCTTGTGAACGTGATAAAGCTTCCGAGTTCGGCACTTTCGGGATAACCCGTACATACTGCCGCAATTGCTTCTTTTGTTATAAGGTTGTCGTTATCTTCATGACCGTCATAATAAAGCTGATATTTTTCAATTCCGTCATCACCCTGAATAACGTTGTATATTCCGCAGAGACGGAGATTATTCGGGTCTCCGGCAGGATAACAAAGCACAAGGTCTTTCTGTGCTACACTTATATTTGTCGCTTCCTTTGCGATAATTGCCGAACCCGCAGTAACGTCGCTTATACCGTTTGTATCGTTTTCGGTAACAATATAAAAATATCTGCCCATAAGATTGGGGGTCTTGTTCTGTGAGTAGATTATATTTACGGCAACCGTCACCGCAATAAAAATCACACATATAATTGAAATGAAACATTTAAGTATAGAAAACCTTTTTTTCTTTTTCATAATTATAACCCGTCCTTTTTCATTTTTTAAGCCGATTTTATACACATCAGAATCAATATATTTTATTATACCACATATTTACAGAGATTTCAAATATTTCTGATATTTTTTAATATTTTACTTTATTTTCCGCTTAAGACATAAAATAATAAACTCATCTGAAATTATATGTTTATTATTGTTTCAAATCGATGTATATATAAACAATTATATAGTCAAAATAAATTACAGACTTTATACTTGTTTCTGTCGGTTTTTAATGCGATTTTTGGGAATATGTAGATTTAGTTGAAAAATATTTGTTGAAATATACAGTTGCAAAAAAAACAGAAACATGATACAATAGTTAATATACCAGTTGTAAAGTTATTTCTGTGATTTCTGCGTAAACCGTCAGTAAATCATCGCAAAAGCTTTACTGAAAGTAATACAGCCGTTTTATTGTACGGCAGATTGGAGAATAATTATGTCAAACAAACAGGTTAATCCCCTTATGGAAAAAATTAAACAGGCATTTCCTGAAAAACTTCACGCTCTCTACAGTGTATCCCCTGAAGAAGCTTCTGACAAACAGGTTTATCACGTTCTTTCCGCTATTATCGTGGATATTCTTGGTCAGAAAAGACAGAATTTCATAAATCATACACATTCAGTCGGAGGCAAACAGATTTATTATCTTTCAATGGAATTTCTTATGGGACGTTCCCTTAAAACAAGCCTCTATAATCTTGAACTTGTTGACGATGTAAAGGCAATGCTTGCACATTCGGGTATAAATCTTGATAAAATATATGAGCAGGAACCCGATGCAGGTCTTGGAAACGGCGGTCTCGGTCGTCTTGCTGCCTGCTACCTCGACGCTCTCGCAACAACAGGTTTCCCTGCAATGGGTCATTCAATATGCTATGAATACGGTATTTTCCAGCAGAAACTTCAGGACGGCTGGCAGACTGAACTTCCTGACAACTGGCTTCCCGGCGGTTCTGTATGGCTTGTACCGAAGCCCGAACTTTCGATAGATGTTCACTTTGAGGGCGAACTTCAGGAATACTGGGACAACAACGGTCACTATATTTCTCATGTGAATTACAATACCGTTATTGCAACCCCTTATGATATGTATGTTTCGGGTTACGGTTCTGAGGGTGTTTCGGTTCTTCGTCTGTGGTCTGCAAAAGCTCCCGGATTTGATATGGAAATGTTCAATCAGGGATTCTATGACAAGGCTATCAACCAGAACGCTATTGCAAACGCTATTTCAAAGATTCTTTATCCTAACGACAATCACGCCGAAGGTAAGTCACTCCGTCTCCGTCAGCAGTATTTCCTTTGTGCAGCAGCAGTAGGCGATATTGTAAACAACCACATGAGCGTTTATGGTACTCTTGAAAATCTCGCTGACAAGGTTGCTATTCACATCAACGATACTCACCCGACACTCGCTATTCCCGAACTCATGAGAATACTCCTTGATGACTGCGGTTATACATGGGAAAAGGCTTGGGATATCGTTACAAAAACTTTCGCTTATACGAACCACACCGTTATGGCAGAAGCTCTTGAAAAGTGGGACGTTAACCTTGTCAAGACAGTTATTCCGAGAATCTTCTCAATTATTGTCGAAATCAACAACAGATACTGTCAGTCTCTTATGGAAAGCAACGGCAACGACAGTGCAAAGACAACACGTATGTCTATCATCAAGGACAATCAGATTCATATGGCTACACTCTGTGTTGCTGTTTCACACAGCGTTAACGGTGTTTCAAAGCTCCATTCTGAAATTATCAAGGATTCTGTATTCCATGATGAATTTGAACACACTCCTGCAAAGTTCAAGAACGTTACAAACGGTATCGCTTACAGAAGATGGCTCTATCAGTCAAACAAGGGTCTTACAGAACTTCTCAGCGAAACAATCGGTACAAAGTTTATCAAGGACGGTGCAGAACTCGAAAAGTTCAGAGCATTTGAAAATGATGAGACAGTCCTCAATAAACTTATGGCAGTAAAGAGAGAAAACAAGGAAAAGTTTGCAAAGTACGTCAAGCACAATACAGGCATTATTCTTAATCCTGACAGCATTTTCGACGTTCAGGTTAAGCGTCTCCACGAATACAAGAGACAGCACCTCAACGTTATGAATATCCTTGCTGATTACTCTTACCTCATCAACAACCCCGACGCTGATTTCATGCCTAAGACTTATATCTTTGCTGCAAAGGCTGCACCGGGTTACTATCTCGCAAAGCAGATTATAAAGATGATATGGGCAATTTCGGAAGAAATAAGAAAGAATCCGAAAATCAACCAGAAGTTACAGGTTGTATTCCTTGAAAACTACTGTGTAACCCTTTCAGAGCTTCTTATGCCTGCTTCCGAAATTTCCGAACAGATTTCACTCGCAGGTACTGAGGCATCAGGTACAGGTAACATGAAGTTCATGCTCAACGGTGCGGTTACTCTCGGTACTCTCGACGGTGCAAACATTGAAATCAATGAAGCGGCAGGCGAGGGCAACAACATTATCTTCGGTATGAAAACAGAAGAAGTTAACGCTCTCAAGGCAAGAGGATATTATCCCAATGACTACTTTAACAACAATCCTCTTATTCACGAAGCTATTGAGCGTATGTATCACGGTATCAACGGCTGTACTTTCAATGATATCGCAAACTCACTCAAGGACGTTGACCCGTATATGGTTCTTGCTGATTTCGACGACTACAGAAGGGCTCAGAAGTTCAGCACAGAATGTTATAAAGACACTATGAAGTGGGCTAAGATGTCACTCAACAATATCGCAGGTGCAGGAATATTCTCCGCAGACCGTGCAGTTACTGAGTACGCAGACAATATCTGGCATTTAAGATAATTATATTACCCGACTTTAAAAAAAGGGGACGAATTAATTTCCGTCCCCTTGTTTTTGGTATTTAATAAATTGTTTAATATGGGAGTGAATTTGTTATGAAACCAATTTATGATACATGGAACTTAAATTACAAATCAATTTTCGGTGCGGTAAAACAAGGGGAAACCTGTAATTTTTCAATAAAATTGCCGAAGAACATTACTCTTGATTTTCCGCCCGTGCTTGTTCTTTTCAGGACAGGCTTCAAAGAACGTTTTCTCAATATGGAACTTACGGAGGAAACAGACGAGGACAGAGTTTATACAACAAGCTACACCGCACGCTACACTGACGTACATTATTATTACTTTTCATATACAAGCGGTGGTATACGCCATTATATCAAGAAAATCAACTGCCATGAGGGCAATATAGACTACGGTGACCTTTTTCAGCTTACCGTATACGCAAATGACTATGAAACACCCGATTTCCTCAAAGGCGGAGTTATGTACCAGATTTTCCCCGACCGTTTCTGTAAGAGCGGAAAGGTACACGAAAATGTACCCAAAGACAGAATTATCCGTGACGACTGGGGTGGTACTCCTTATTACAAACCCGACGAAAACGGTCATGTATGGAATAATGACTATTTCGGCGGTGACTTTGCAGGTATTCAGTCAAAACTCGGTTATCTCAAAGATTTGGGCGTTACCTGTATTTACCTTAACCCTATTTTTGAATCACACGAAAACCACCGTTATAATACCGCAGACTACATGAAAGCTGACCCCCTGCTCGGTACAAACGACGAATTTGAAGAACTCTGCAAAGAGGCAAAAAAATACGGTATCTCCGTAATTCTTGACGGCGTTTTCTCACATACGGGTGCTGACAGCGTTTACTTCAACAAGTTCAACCGTTACGAAAACAAAGGTGCTTACAATTCAAAGGACAGTGAATATTATGAATGGTACAGCTTTATAAATTATCCGAATGAATATGAAGCATGGTGGGGCATTGATACCCTCCCTAACGTATGGGAAAACAACGAAAGTTATACAGAGTTTATATGTGGTGAAGAGGGTGTATTGAATTACTGGCTTTCAAAAGGTGCTGCCGGATACCGTCTTGACGTTGCCGACGAACTTCCCGACCAGTTCCTTATTAATCTCCGCAAGAGCGTTAAGAATTACGGCAAGGACAAAATTGTTATCGGTGAAGTGTGGGAGGACGCATCAAACAAGGAAAGTTACGGTGTAAAACGCCGTTATCTTCTCGGTGAACAGCTTGACTCCGTTATGAACTATCCTTTCCGTGAAGCAATAATCAACTACGTAAAAGGCGGATATGTGAAAGATTTCATTTATTCTGTAATGACAATTATCGAAAACTATCCTAAGCCTACTGTTGACGTACTCATGAACTTCGTTTCAACTCATGACATTGAACGTGCCATTAACCGTCTCGGCGGTGAAAACTGCGACGATAAAAACAAGGACTGGATGGCAGAAAAATATCTCAATGAACATCAGTATAATCAGGGAAAGAATCTTCTTAAAGCTGCTATGGCACTTATGTTTTTCCTGCCCGGTGTTCCGAGTATATACTACGGTGACGAAGCAGGCTTGCAGGGATATAAAGACCCGTTCAACCGTCGTTGTTACCCTTGGGGAAATGAGGACAAGGAACTTATTGAATACGTTTCGGAATTAAGTCGTGTAAGAAAATCAATCCCAAATATGAAGTACGGCAGAACTTACTTTACTCTCAATGACAACGAAATTATTGACGAACGTGTTGTATCTTTCACAAGACAGGGCGACACAGATGCTATAATTTTTGTAAACAGAAGCGGTGACGATATTGTTTTTGAAAATATTGACAAACTTATGCCGAGATTTAAGGACTTCGGCAAGATGTACGGTGAATTTGAAAACAATACCGTAAAAATAAAGCCTTACGGTTACACAATTATTTCCGCAAAATTCATTGGCTGACAGAATTTTTCCGGATAAGAAAAACCCCGTTCATATGAACGGGGTTTTTTGTGTTATTTCTTCTTTTTCTTCTTTTTGTTGTTTGAACTGCTGTTATTTTTGTTATTATTTTTGTTGTTGTTATTATTGCTGTTTGGTTTTACTGCATTGTCAGAATTTTCCTGTTTATCGGTCTTTTCCGACTGTTCTTCACTGTTTTCCGAAAGTTTTTCATTATCATCTGAATTGTTTTCGGAAGTCAGTTCATTTTCGGTGACTTCACCCTTTGATTTTATAATCTGAACGTTCTTTTTCTTGTTGGATTCGGCAGGTTCTTCATTGTCAAGACCGAGCTTTTTTCTTTCCTTTTCTTTCTGACGTTCAATAAGAACAGGATTGTTTTTTCTGTCGTAGAGGTAGAACATAACCATAATTGCAATACCGAGAATAAGGGTGAATATTCCCATAGTAAAGCCGGGCGGTGTATATTTGAGTGTAATTGTGTGTTCACCTGCGGGGAGTTTAAGTCCTATGGTAGATTCAAGCATGATTACTTTACCTGATTCGGCAGAAGTATCATTTGAATAGCGGATTGTACCGTTTTCATTTGTGCTTTCTATTATAAGGTTGTCAGCTTTTTTGCCGTCAACTTTCAGTGTCCAGCCGTCCTCATATGGAATTGTGGTAAAGAGTAACTGTCCCTCATTGATGTTTACAGTACCCTCAAGATATCTGTCGTTTGATTTTTCGGTGTCTATTTCAAACTGATTCTGTTTGAGCTGGTTTATATCTTCATGGAAAGCGTCGTAGTCGAGGTTGTAAAGCTGTAAACCGCCGTTTTCCTTGAACATGAAGTGTTCGTTTGAACCTACATACGTACTGCTTCCCTCTGTTTTTGTGATAGTGAATCTTACTTCAAGTTCAGTACCTGCGGGATAAGAACCGAGTCTTACAATAGGTCTTATATGGTCTTTGAGGTAGTTACCGTATTCCTGATGATTTGTGAAGTTTCCGTTTTCGTCCTTGTCCTGAGAAACCCAGATATTAACGCCCTTATAGAAGTTACTGTCTATGTGCATATACACAGGACCGTCATACTGTGTTGTGATGTGCATATTTACAACGGGGTCGATTGCATTGGGGAGAGCGTCATAAGCGTGATGTGAATTTGCTGTGTCAACGTTTCCGTCTGCATCTGTAGGGGTATATATACTGTGACGTACCTGATTCGGGTCAAATACACTGTTTCCCTCATATGCTTCGGGTTCAAGACGTTTGTAATATTCCTTGAAACCGTTTATTGTGATGTTTCCGTTTTCGTCTGTATAGAAATCGGTGTTTCCCGTAAGTGTACTGAGGAAAATATTCATGCTGTTGAACTGGTTGTCGTTTCCGAGATGACCGAGTTTAAGCATATCTTCACTTGCCGCATATGCAATTGAGAGAGCGTCCTTGTTTTCGTATATATCGAGTGTTGTTTCGTTGTTTGCGTTGTTGATATAAGTTGTTTCAAAGACTTTTTCGTATACGGGTTCAAGAAGTGAACGGTTGCCCGTGTTTCTGTTGGGGTCGTCAACAACATACTTGATACCGAGAAGTGAGTCTGCAACGACGTTGTTTCCCTTGTACTGTGTTTCATAGCTCTGTGTGAAATATCCGAGAGCCTCGATAAAGTTGATTGCCCTTGCGTTCATTACGGAGCTTGAGTGTGATATACCCTTTAATCCGTAGGCGAGGTTATCGTTTACACATCTCTGATAAGTCTTTTCCGAACGGTAGAAACTGTCGTCATAGTCCTCAATAGCGTCAACAACATCAGGGGCTGAAAGTATTTCCTCATATGTTGAACGGTCTGAATAAGCAACTTCCTTGTTTATCTTCTTGAAAGTATCGTAAGCATTGTAGCCTGCTTCAAAGAATACAACAAAGGCAACTGCAACTGTAAGGATATTTTTTCCTTTTTTGGTTTTTGAGTGGCTGTAGAAATAGAGGTAAATAAGATATACGGCTGTGAGCATCACACCGATAACAAGTGTACCGAGCCATAATTCTTCATGTGTGTCGCTGTGGTATGTTTCTGTTGTCTTGTAGGGAACGGTTGCGACATACTGATATTTGTCCTGATTGTAGTTGTATTTCGGCATACGTTCATTGAAGAACGCAACAAGAACGGCAATTCCCGTAAAAGTTCCGGCAACACTTCCGACTGAAAGCTTGTAACCGTCGAGGTTTGAGAAAATTTCCGCTGCCATTGATACAAAGACAAACGAGAGAAGGAAAGAATATCTGTAAGGTAACCAGTTTGGGTCCTGTCCGCCGTGCCAGAGCATATTGATAGGCTTGATATACATACTTACTACCATTATTGCGGTAATTATGCCGTATCCGATTTTTCTCTTTGTCTTTACTTTCTTGTTCATGAAGAACAGCGGTAAAAGAGTGAATGTAAGAACACCGCAGTAAATTTCAGGTCGTCCGTACATTCTTGTTGCTTCGTCAACGTTTACCGAATAGTACTGGTTGGGGAGCAGTGTTGGAATAAGTTCAATAAGTTCAAACATTTTCTTGAAACTGAAATCAGGTTCGGAAAAATTGAACTTACCGTTTGAAAGACCGTTGTAAACAGGCAGAATCATGAATATACTGCACATGAGTACAACTATTGTTGAAACAACCATTATTCCGAAAGTCTGGAAATATTCCTTTGCATTTTTGAACTGTCTTTTTGTTCCGAAGAAAAGATAGTAGAAAAAGTAAATTGCAACAAATATTGCAATCATGTAGCCGATGTAAAATTCAGCAACGAACATTATGGCAAGCGGAATGATATAATTCAATTTTCTGCCGTCGTCGATAAGGTATTCAACACCCAGTATAATAAGTGGCAGGAAAACAGGACCGTCAATCCACATAGGGTCAATGAGCTGAATTGCAACATAACTCATCATTGCATACATCGTGGAAAAAAGAATTGACTGGAGCGGTTTTACATTTTTTGACTTCTGTGCATATATACAGAACGTCAGACCCGCAGCACCGACTTTGCATAACTGCATTATCATCATTGCCTCAAGAATCATACTTCTGGGCATGAGAATTACAATCAGTGTGAACGGACTTGCAAGGTAATAACCCGTTATACCCATAAATTCGCCTGAGAGATTACGACTCCAGTTGTAGAAAATATTTCCGTCACCCCAGAATGCGTCACGGATAGCCTCAAAGTAGTATATATACTGTCCGTTGAGGTCAAGAGCGAGTACAGAACGCTCGTTGAATGGATATATGCCGAAAAAGGCATATGCGATAAGAGTAAGCAGTGCTGGTATCAGAAAGGCAGCAACATAATAAAGTGGCTGGTACTTTACCTGTGTCTTTGCTGCGATTATGTCCGAAGCTGTAACGGACGGCTTCTGATTTGAACCGATAGCTTTGGTTTTAGCCAAGATTTTGTTCCTCCTTTTTTTTCGGCGGACGGCAGAAAGCCATAATCCCCGATTATATTAATAATTATTATACTATAATTTTTCTTATATTGCAAGGGAAATAAACAAATTTTCATAAAAGATAACAATTATACACTTTTACATTATATTTGACGTTTTCTGTTTCCGAAACTCTCAGTATTTTACAAAAATATGTTACAGTAAATACCTGTGTAGTTTAACGTTTTTCAATCTACAGACAATAAAAAAACGGAGATTTACTCCGTTGTCCTTATTGACATTTTATGTATAGTGTGGTATTATAGTAATAGGGCATACAGCCCACAGTCTGAAGAAGGTTTGCAGACCTCAATCAGACACC
>JAGAQS010000258.1 GCA_017622635.1 Ruminococcus sp.
GAAAGGAGTTTATTATTATGAAGATAATGCATTTATCGGATTTGCATATAGGTCTTAAACTCATTAACTACAGTATGATTAAAGACCAGCAGTATATTTTGAAACAGATTACGGAAATAGCAGAAAAACAGAATCCCGACGCAATTGTTATTGCAGGTGATATTTATGACAGGGCAGTACCGTCGGCGGAGGCTGTGAAACTTTTTGACGATTTTATTTCAGGTCTTTCCGTTGCCGTTCCCGAAACTGAAATAATGATAATAAGCGGAAATCATGATAGTGCTTGCCGTATTGACGTTTTTCGCAATATATTGTCAAAAAATAAAATTCATATGATTGGTATTCCGCCCGTTTATCCCGACGAATATATTGAAAGGGTTACTTTGCGTGACGATTTCGGAAACGTGAATTTCTTTCTTCTTCCGTTTATAAAACCGTCAACGGTTCGACTTATTACGGGGACTGACGAAAACGGCAACAATCTTTCTTATGACAAAGCTGTACATAAAATAATTGAGAGGGAAAATATTGATACTACAGAAAGAAATGTACTTGTAAGTCATCAGTTTTACCTGAAATGCGGTATTTCACCGAAAAACGTTGAAAGAATGGATTCCGAAACGGTGACGGTCGGTAATATAGACCACGTATATTCGGACGTTCTTGAAAGATTTGACTATTCGGCACTCGGTCACATTCATAAACCGTCAGATGCAGGAAGTGAATTTTATCGTTATTGTGGCACACCTCTTGCCTGTTCGGTGAGTGAGGCAGGACAGCAGAAAGGTGTTATAATGGTAAATCTTGCGGAAAAGGGAAATGTTGAAATTTCTGTTATTCCGTTGAAACCACTTCATGAAATACGTATTTTAAAAGGCACATTCAGTGAACTTATGGAGCAGAGCAGTGAAGATTACGTGACGGCTGTTGTGACGGAAGAATCAGGCATTGTTAAAAAGAATATCAAGAATGAACTGAAAAGCAGATTTCCGAATTTACTGGAAGTCAGAATAAATAATCCGTCAAGACCCGATTACAGTGTAAAATATTCGGAGGACAGGGAAAAAGATATATTTGAACTGTGTAAATCTTTTCTTGACGGTGCTGACGAAACGGAGCAGGAGATTCTGCGTGATATTATAAATAAGGTAAAAGAGGAGGAAGAAATATGAAACCGCTGAAATTGATTATGCAGGCTTTCGGTTCTTACGGTGAAAAAACCGTTATTGACTTCACAAAACTTAATCAGAATCTGTTTCTTGTTACGGGTGATACAGGTTCAGGAAAGTCAACTGTTTTTGACGCAATTGTTTTTGCACTTTACGGTGAAACGGGGTCAATGAAAAACAAAAAGAGCGGACTTGAATTACAGAGTCAGTTTGTTGATTATGATAAAAAGCCATTTGTTGAATTTACGTTTTCGGAAAAAAGAAACGGAAAAACAGAAGTATATACAGTCCGTCGTGAACCTATACATATGCGTTTTGCATTAAATTCATATAAGAATTTTGTCAAGGAAAATGCAAAAGTTCTTCTTACATATGAAAGCGGTACACAGCTTAGTCAGAAAGACGCAAATCAGAAAATAGAGGAAATTGTGGGTCTGACGAAAGGTCAGTTTATGCAGGTTGCGATGATTGCACAGGGCGAATTTATGGACATGCTTCGTGCCAAAGCAGAGGACAGGAAAAAAATTATGCGTAAACTTTTCGGTACGGAAATTTATGTGAAAATTGTGGAAGAACTGAAAAACAGGTGCAAGGAAAAGGAAAACGTGCTTAATCAGATTCTTACTGTATGCAGTATGGAGACAGACCGTATTATTGTTCCCGAAAATTATAAATACGCAGATACAATTATGTATTTAAAAGAAAAAATACTTTCTGACGGAAAACCTGCAATTGCGTATATGAAAGAGTTTATGCGTGAACTGAAAGTATTTGACGGCATTATGAAAAATGAAACTGAAAAGGCACAGGCTGTTTATGATGATGCAGGCAAAAAACGTGACTCGGCACGTGACACTTTAAAAAATGCACAGAATTTAATAAGTCTGTTTGAACAGTTTGAAAAGGCTGAAAAGGATATTGCCGAATGTAAAGCGGTTGAACCCGAAATTAAAGAAGCCGAAATTTTAATGAAGAAAATAAATTCCGCCTATGAAGTAAGTGCGGTTTATCGGAGGTTTGCGGACGCTGAAAAAATTGTTTCCGATACCGAAAACAAACTTGACGTACAGAAAAAAACACTCCCCGAACTTGAAAGA
>JAGAQS010000259.1 GCA_017622635.1 Ruminococcus sp.
ATCAATATTTCAGTTGATATTTGTTTAAAAATATGGTATAATTAATAAAACGTAAACTTTGATTTTCAAAATCTGTAAAGGAGAAAATAATATGCCTGAAATATGCCTTTTAGGAACGGGCGGAATGCTTCCGCTGAAAAACCGTTATCTTACAAGCCTTTACGCTGAATATAACGGAAAAGCCGTTCTTATAGACTGCGGTGAGGGTACGCAGGTAGCAATTGCACAGCATGGTCTGAAAATGAGCCGTATAGAAACAATTCTTATAACTCATGCCCATGCCGACCATGTGACAGGTCTGCCCGGACTGCTTCTCTCAATCGGAAACTGTTCACGTACAGAACCGCTTGATGTGTACATTCCCGAAAGTACCGAAAAGACAATAAGAAATATTATGTCCGTATGCGGTGCTTTGCCCTATGAAGTACATCTGCACAGGTTGCCCGAAAAAACACCCACAGCTTTTACAGCCGATAAAATTGACCCCATGCTTATGATTTCAACCATTCCACTTGAACACAGTGTAAGCTGTATCGGCTACAGACTTTCACTTTCGAGAAAACCTGTCTTTGAACCCGATAAGGCAAAACAGCTTGACGTTCCTGTTAAGTACTGGAAAACACTGCACAGCGGTTCAAGTGTACAGCTTGATGACGGTCGGACTGTAAATTCTTCTGACGTTACGGGGGCAAGCCGTCCGCCTCTCAGTGTTACGTATGTTACCGATACACTGCCGATTGACAGTATAGCAAAATTTGCAGAGGGTTCGGAACTGCTTATATGTGAGGGAATGTATGGCGATGTTTCAAAAAAACAGTCCATGAACGAAAAAGGGCATATGCTTATGCAGGATGCCTGCGGAATTGCTTCACAGGCAAACGTAAAACATCTGTGGCTTACCCATTACAGCCCTGCCGAAACAGAACCCGAATTATATGAAGAAGAACTGAAGAAAATTTTTGAAAATGTAAGCATCTCACATGACGGTGATAAAATTGTACTTTAAAAAATTGTATAAAATGACGTTGTTTGTGTGATTTTATTACCGAAAAATGTCATTATGCACATATTTTTATTAAAATAATTTTCACAGTTTACAATTATATAAAAATAATATGGAAATGAATATAAATTGTTGCATTTTCTGTGCGTATATGATATAATATTTGTATAAGTTTAACAATGTGAAGCATAAGCCTGCAGATGCTTCATATTTTGTTTAATGAGTGTTGCCTTTGACGTTGATTTTTTGTAGAATAATTATCGTTTTGAGTGATATATATTACTTTTAGTATAAAAGTTGGTGAATATTGATAAAAAATGAATGATTATTTATGGCAAAAAAACGATTGAAAATTAACTTTTAAAATGTTATAATTGTTATTATTAAGGTGACGTAAAATATCCCTACAATAAATTAATCTTAATGGAGGTGGTTCTATGAAGAGTTTTTCCTATGTCGCTCAGGACGCAAGAGGCAGACAGCAGAAGGGCGTTATGAATGCCGAAAACGAACAGGAATTTCTTGAAAAGGCTAAAGAAAGAGGTCTGTACGTCAAGGACTTTAAGGAAAGCGATTCAACCAACGCAAAATCAATCTACAAGTTCAATACCAAGGAGCTTACGTTCTGTTGCCGTCAGCTAAGTGCTATGCTTACTTCGGGTCTGACACTTGTAAAAGCAATTGATATCCTCACCAAAGAACAGGAAAATGACAAAGCTAAAGCCATCTGGCAGGACATTTATGAAAATGTTCAGAAGGGCGAATCTTTTTCATCTACTCTCGAAATGCACGCAGGCTCATTTCCGGATTTCCTTATTTCAATGGTAGGTGCAGGCGAAACCAGCGGTTCGCTTGACGTAATTATGACCCGTATGGCAGACCATTACAACAAGGAAGGAAAACTCAAGAATACCATAAAGAGTGCAATGGTTTATCCTGTTATACTCCTTGTTCTCTGCGTGGTTATCGTTATATTCCTTTTTGCCTTCATCATGCCGACTTTCATCGCCATGTATGAAGACCCCGACGATATGCCAGCCCTTACAAAAATGATGGCAGGTATATCAGATGTTATTCAGCATAAGTGGTGGCTTCTTATAATTATAGCAGCCGGTATTTTCTTTGGTATAAGATACGCACTTAAAGTGCCGAGTTTAAGATTGAAATTCGACCGTCTTATTCTCAAAGGTCCGGGATTCGGTCCACTTATCACAAAAATCTATACCGGACGTTTTGCACGTACCCTCTCGTCACTTTATTCAAGCGGTATCCCTATGGTTGAATGTTTACAGAGAGCTTCTGCCGTTCTCGGAAATTTATATGTTGACGAAAAATTCGTTGAAGTCGTTGACGAGGTAAAACAGGGTGAAACCCTTTCAAATGCAATCACAAGGTCTGAAATTTTTGAAAATATGTTCTGCTCCATTCTTTTCGTTGGTGAAGAATCAGGTGCTCTGGACTCAATTCTTGAAAAAACTTCAGATTATTATGAAGAAGAATCCGACGCAGCCGTACAGCGTCTTGTAAGCATGGTAGAGCCTATACTCCTTATTTTCATGGCTGTTATCATTGGTCTTGTTGTTTGTGGTATTTACCCCGCACTCTACGGCTCATTCGACTCTATCGAAAACGAATAATTCACGGAAAGGTGGAAAGATAAATGCTTTCATTTGATATTACCGACAGAAATATACGAGTAGTTAAGGGCGTTGAAAGCAGCGGAAAAATAAAAATCAGTTCAGCTGCAACTCTTAATATTGATGAGGAACTTATTGTAAACGGTCACATTAAGGACGTTCCGAACGTTGCCACCCTTATAAACGGAATCCTTAAAAAGAACAAAATGCCTGACAAGGAAGCTATTGTCAGCATTTCCTCAAACCTTACGATTTTCAAGGAACTTGACGTTCCGAAAGTCAAGATTAACGATATGCAGAAAACCGTAAAACAGCAGATGCTTACAGAACTTAATCTTGACGACACATACAGCGTTTCCTACATTATAGTGGGAGACGGTGAGGGCGATACATACAAGGTGCTTGCCACTGCCTGTCCTTATGAAATTGTAAACAGCTACCGTGAAATGTTCAAGCTTCTCGGTATTTCCCTTAAATCTGTAATGATTGGCTGTAACTGTATCACAAAGGTTCTTCTTGCCGATACAAAGATAAAGTCAAAAATGCCTCTCCTTGCTGTACAGATTGACAACAACTTCATTTCACTCAACCTTTATGAAGCAGGTCAGCTTTCATTCTCACGTTTCACATCAATCGACCCTGCCGACTACAATTATTCCGATGACTATGTATTTGAAGCAGTAAATGAAAATATCTTCCGTATGCTTCAGTTCCACAGAAGCCGTAACACAGGTGAAGTTATTGAAAATATCATCTTCTACGGTGATACACATGACTATGTGAGACTTACTGATGAACTCGAAAAACTTGACCTCAACACAAGTCTTATCAACGTTCCTCCGCAGATTCACGGACACGAAAATCTTGAATTTTCACTCTATGCAAATGCAATCGGTGCTATGTTCAAGAGAAACAAGGACACTGAAAAAATCAATCTTCTTGATACCGATTTCAGTTCCGCAGTAAGAAGCAGAAGCATGAATGAGAGTGCCGGCAATTATGTTATGCTCGGTGCAATTGGTGTCGCTGTTCTTGCACTCGTGGCAGTATGGGGTGTACTTACAGTCAAGGACAACGGTATTCAGGACGATATTCAGGTATGTCGTGACTTTATTGAAAGTCCCGAAACAAGTAAGAAAATCAAGTATCTTGAAAGACTCGAAGAAATCAAGACAAAGGTTGACACCTACAATCTCACAATGACAAATGCTCATGACGCTTTCTTTTCTCAGCCTATTATCAATGGTGACAAATATGACCTTGTTGAAGAAACACTTTTGAATACGGCAGAAGAATTACAGGTTACAAATGTAAAGATTGCTGTTCCTAAGTATATGGACGGTGAACTTTCAATAACGGTTCGCTGTGATTACAACAACGGTGCATATCAGGAACTGCCTGCACAGTTTGTCGCAAATCTTCTTGAAAAAGATGTATTTGACAACGCCGCATACAGCGGATACCGTCTGAATCAGGTTAAAAATTCCAAAGACGAAGAACCTGAAACTATTGTGGAGTTTGATGTTACTATGAGGGTAAAGGGTGAACAGAGTGCATACCACCCCGAAGAAACAGAAACTGACACTGAAGAAGAAACAGCAGAATAAGGAGGCTGATTAAAATGAAACTGAACTACAGAGATAAGGTACTTTTGGGTGTCGGTCTTGCGATTTTTATTCTCATTATCGGATTTATCTTTCTTATCAAACCAAAGAATGAAGAAATAAAAGAAGACGAAAAAGCATTGACTGCCGCACAGGAAGAACAGGCAGACCTTGAAGCAAGAATTGCCAAAATAGAACCCCTTAAAACAAGTATTGATGATGTTTACAATGAAACATCAAAGCTCACCGCTGATTTTGTTCCGATGAGCGATGTAAACGAATCACAGAAACTTGACCAGTATATGCAGCACCTCGCAGAAGAAGCAGGTGTCCGCATTGACGAACTCAATGTATCATATCCGAAAGAAAAGGAACTCGGATACTATTATCTTGAATACGAGGACCTCGTTTCAGATATGCGTAATTCTGCTGACCTCAACGGTGGATATGCAGAGGCTTATGACGAAACTTTTGCAGAACAGAACGCACTTTCAGAAAGAAACGTTGAAACTCTTATCCAGACACAGTACGGTATAAAAGTTACAGGTACAAGAGAAGCAGTATGGAATTATATGAAAGCCGTTCAGGAACTTAAAAAGACTCTTCTTATAAATGAAGTTGATATCGAAGATTATTCTTTCGGTGCAGACCGTCAGGAAGAAGAACAGCAGAACCCCGAAAATCCTGAAGAACCTACAGCTACAGATGAAAACGGTGAACCTACAGATACAGGAACAGAGGCAGAAGCCGGTGCAGAAGCCGAAGCAGGAACACCTACAGATACTCCAGAGCCGACACCTGCTCCTGCAGAAGTTACTATTGATGATGCAGGTACATCTTCAGTACAGATAGTAATCAGTTTGTATTCAGTTTATGATATGCAGAAGCCTAATACAGATGAATAATAAAATGTTCGCTGAGTTATTACAAAGAGAAATATAACTTGAAAGGCGGTAGAAATTATGAAAACTGAGAAAAAACGAAGTTTCAAGGGTGCAGTGCTGATTACAGTCGTATCGGTAATGTCTCTTCTGATTATTTTTCTTACAAGTACTCTTGTACTTGCCACGGCGGCAAATAACAGGGCTCACAAATCTTATTCGTCCTCACAGGCAAGCTATACTGCCCGAGCTGCTATTGACAGTATTCTGAAAGCCGCAAAAGATAATGAGAATTTCGCTATAGCAATGAATTCTCTTAAAAGTGACGGTGAAAGTTTTAACGTATCGGTTAATATGGAATCGTCAGTTGCCGGTATCGGTAAAGTAGAAAACGCAGAAATTGCATATGCAGGAAAAAAACAGTTTTATGACGCTTCAAAACAGGAATGGGTTGAAAGAGACCTGATTTCTGTAACCGCTGATGTTACGTCAGGCGGTGAAACAAAAACTGTAACGGCATATGTTCTTAAAGACCCCCCGACACCCGGTGGCGGCGGCGGCGGCAACGGCGGTTTCGTAGCCGTCGGTACTGCCGGAACTTCCAACCATACAATCTCATTTGGTGGTACATATCTCGGTATCGGTATGTCTAAGGGTGCAAGATATTATCAGGGCGATTACAG
>JAGAQS010000260.1 GCA_017622635.1 Ruminococcus sp.
CTTCAGGCATATTGTTCCTTGCACTTCCTGTATTTGCCTACCTGCTCGGAGGGAAAGCTCTGCGTAAAATTCAAGGCAGAAACAACAAAATAAAATATTCAGTTATTACACTTCTGCCTTGTGTTATAATGCCGTTGGTAATAATGTTTTCAATATGGGAAAGCGGATATGCCGTAAGATACACGGCGGACTTCTCATGGCAGATTATCATGGGGGCATATGTAATACTTTTCTTCCTTTATCAGAACACCGAAAATACAACAATAAAAAAGTTTTTCAGGTATTTCATGGCATTCTCAATGACAACGGCTCTGATAGTAAACGTCCCACAGATATTCAGCTTTTCTTTCTCCGAATATGACTATCCGTCAATAACAAGTCAGTTCTGTGAACTTATAGAATTCTGGAGATAATAAGTTTTATTAATAAATATAAACACGCAGTTAAAACAGCATAAGATGATAAAAATATTAAATTTAATCCTGTCAGAACGCATTTTTAAAACGTATGTTCGATTTTATTTTGGCAAAAAATGACAAAAATTATCTTCATTATAGGTCAATGTGCGGAATTTTTCAAAAGTACGTGACATTTCTTTCACACTGTGATATAATGTAGTCAAGGTATTTTTCTATGTATAACACGTCTGTAATTATTGTCATTACAGCGTAAGCCGATTATCTCCACAGGACCGTTTGTTTATGCCTGCAACAACAAACATTTTTACGGTCTTGATTAATCTGCGGTCTGCCCTGCGGATTAATACTATAATTCAAAGAAAGGGATTCAAAAAAATGGATAACAGCAGTAACAACCATAATTCCGAAAAACCTCGCAAAAAGGTTACAAAAAAAATTCTTAGACGCAGACAGCTCTGTGCACTTGCAGTCATTGCACTTATTGTGCTTATTCTGATTATTCTTATAGCTAACGCCTGCACCGATAAAACCACAAAACCAAAAAAGGAAAAAACCACAACTTCTACTACAACTACCACAACCACCACAACCGAAACAGAACCCGTTACAGAAACTCCCACAACAACTACTGTACCCGTTCCTACGGCTGACCCCGCTCTTGCATCTCAGGTAAAACTTGACAAAACACAGATAACCGTTACAGTAGGCGGTAATTCCGATTATGCACTTATTCAGGCATACCCCGACGGTTCAACGGCTGACAATGAAGTGTGGACATCTGACAACGAAAATATCGCAACAGTTGATATTTACGGAAACGTAACAGGTGTAAATGCAGGTACTTGCCTTGTTACTCTCTCATTCAGCAACCACCCAGAAATAAGTATACCGATTCAGGTAACCGTTACAGACCCCAACGCAACCCCCGAAACACCTGATATAAATATACCCAATATGACACCCGAAACATCTGAAAATGTTCCCGAAGTTCAGGACAATCAGAATAATCAGGGTTATCAGGATTCACAGGGTTATCAGGACACACAGAATTATTATCAGAACAATCAGACAAACGGTCAGGATTCTCAGGAATTTCCCGATGTAAGCAACGTTATGCCCGAAACATAATCCGTACCGTAAAAAAATATCAAATCTGTTTATAAGAATTTCAGAAAAAAGGACAGCCCTGAAAAGCTGTCCTTTTTATGTTTATATTGCGTCGCCACGTTCTGACGATACTTCATAACCTGCCGACCTGATTCTTTTTTCAAGACATTCAACACATTCGGCGGATTCTTCATCCGTACAGATTTTGTTGTCATACAAGTCATATTTCTTTCTGACACCGACGGGCGAAAGATTTGGCATAACCACATTACAGCCTGTTTTCAGACCGAGTTCACGACCGTCAGATGAAACAGTACCGAGTGCGGTTGTTGCGGGAATAAGTGCTTTCGGAAACATGAGACGAAGTATTCCGAGAATACGGAGCGTCAGTTCAAGAGTACCGCCTTTTTTGTCGGAAAACGGTGTTTCATGGTGCGGTACAAACGGACCGATTCCAATCATATGCGGTTGAAGTTCCTGCAAAAAACGTAAATCTTCAACAATATTTTCCGTTGTCTGAAACGGCACTCCCACCATAAAACCCGAACCCACCTGATAACCCAATTCACGCAGACTGAAAAGGCACTGCTTTCGGTTTGCAAGGCTCATTTCTTTCGGGTGTAGTTTTCTGTAAAGTTCGTCGGAAGCTGTTTCATGACGCAGTAAATAACGGTCTGCACCTGCTTCTTTCATTCGCCTGTAACTTTCGTATGAACGTTCACCGAGCGAAAGAGTAACGGCACAGTCGGGGTATTTACTCTTTATTTCCGAAATCAGAGAACACATAAAATCGTCCGTGAAATAAGAATCCTCACCGCCCTGCATTACAAAAGTACGGAAACCCAGTTCATAGCCGTTTTCACAGCATGACAGTATCTCCTCACGGCTGAGGCGGTAACGTTCCGCATTTTTATTGCTACGGCGTATACCGCAATAAAAACAGTCATTTTTACAATAACTTGAAATTTCTATCAGACCACGCAGAAAAACTTTTTTTCCGTAGTACTTCTGCCTTGTTTCGTCAGCATATTTTACAATAAAATTTGAAACACCTTTGTCGTCCGTTTCAACAAGCGACTTTATTTCACTGTCGTCAATATTGCCTGTCCTGTAAAGTTTTTCAACGATTTCAGTCATTTCAACCGCCAAGTCTTATCATTTCGTCTATGCATTTTCTTGCTTTTGAAATAAGTTCGTCGTCCATAAGAATTTCAAACGCACCGCCGTTCTGTATACCTTTAAGAGAATTATAAACGTCGGGAAGTGTCGTAATTTTCATATTATGACATACGATATCCTTTGTTACAGGATAGAATTTTTTATCTGGACATTCATATTGCAGATGTTCGGCAATTGAAGTTTCCGTGCCTATTATAAATTCCTTTGCATCGGATTTTATGGCATAGTCCATGATTCCCGAAGTAGAACCGACGTAATCGGCAAGCTTTACAACGGGCGGAGTACATTCAGGGTGAACAAGAAAAAGAGCGTCGGGGTGTTCTTCCTTTGCTTTCATGACTTCTTTAACTGTAATTCCTGCGTGGGTCGGACAACCGCCATTTAAAAGTTTTATATCTTTTTCTGGAATACTGCATTTCACATAGTCGCCAAGATTACAGTCAGGTATAAACAGAATCTTGTCATTATCAATCGCTTTCACGATTTTCAAAGCACTTGACGATGTGACACACACATCACATACAGCTTTAAGTGAAGCTGTTGTATTTATATAAGCCACAACCGTTCTGTCGGGTTCTTTGTCTTTAAGCATGGAAATCATTTCAGCGTCCATCTGTTCAGCCATGGGGCAACCTGCATTCTTGTTTGCAAGAAAAACACGTTTCTGAGGTGCAAGCATTTTAGCCGTTTCAGCCATGAAATGAACTCCGCAGAAAAGTATGTTGTCAGCGTCAACGCCCTTTGCGTCAACACTGAGTTTATAGCTGTCACCCGTAAAGTCAGCTATTTCAACAATTTCCCTTGCCTGATAGCTGTGTGCAAGAATAACGGTATTCGTTTCTTTTTTAAGTTTCAGGATTTTCTCCTGCAATTCATGTAATTTCATATATAAAACTCCTGATTATTCATTAACTTCTGCAATTACTTCAACTTCAACAAGAACATTTTTCGGAAGTGTCTTTACAGCCACACAACTTCTTGCAGGAAGTGAAGTAAAGTACTTTCCGTAAATTTCATTGAAAGCAGAAAAATCGTTCATATCGGCAAGAAAACAGGTTGTCTTTACTGCCTTGTCGAATGAAGAACCCGAAGCCTCAAGAACCGCACCAAGATTCTTCATAACCTGCTCGGACTGTTCCTGAATAGTAACAGCCTCAATTGTGTTTGTGGCGGGATTTATTGCAATCTGTCCCGAAGTGTAGACCATACCGCCCGAAACCACTGCCTGTGAGTAAGGACCTACTGCGAGAGGGGCATTGTCCGTGTGAATTTTTTTCATTTTAAATAACCTCCTTTTTTTAATCATTGACGATTTTAAAACCGTTGTCTTTGAGAGCGGTTTTTATTTCGTCAATATGCTGGTAGTTGCGTGTTTCAAGGACAATTCTGAGATAACAGCCGTTTACAGCCGAACCCTCGTTTGCACGTTCGTGATGTATTGAGATAACATTTCCGCCTGCCTCTGCAATAATTCTTGAAACGTCCATAAGCTGACCGGGCTTGTCAATGAGTTCGATATTCATTGAGTACGTTCTTCCCGTCATGAGCAGACCACGCTTTATTACTCTCGAAAGTATCGTAACATCAATATTTCCGCCCGAAAGCAGACATACAACCTTTTTATTCTTTACAGGAACTTTGTTAAACATTGCAGCCGCTACCGAAACAGCACCCGCACCTTCCGTCACAAGTTTCTGTTTTTCCATGAGTGCAAGTATAGCAGCTGAAATTTCGTCGTCCGTAACGGTCACAATGTCGTCAACATATTCTGAAACGTACCTGAATGTATTTTCTCCAGGTTCTTTAACTGCTATACCATCGGCAATTGTCGAAACACTGTCAAGACACTCTATTTTATTGTCATGTACAGAATTGAACATACTCGGCGCACCTGTTGCCTGTACACCGTAAACTTTAATATCGGGGTTAAGGCTCTTTATTGCGTATGCAACGCCTGAAATAAGTCCGCCTCCGCCTATAGGAACGATAACAGCGTCCATTTCGGGAAGTTGTTCAAGAAGTTCAAGACCGATTGTACCCTGTCCTGCTATAACGTTTTCGTCGTCGAACGGGTGAATAAAAGTATAGCCGTTTTCGTCACGCTGTCTGAGTGCCTCCGCATATGCGTCATCATAGACACCCTTTACAAGACAGACTTTCGCACCATAACTCTTTGTGGCTTCAACCTTTGAAATAGGTGCACCGTCAGGCAGGCATATTATTGCAGGAATACCGTTTTTCTGTGCGGCAAGTGCAACACCCTGAGCGTGATTTCCTGCTGAACAGGCAATAACCCCACGTGCCTTTTCTTCGTCGGAAAGCTGTGACATCTTGTAATAAGCACCACGCACTTTGAATGAACCTGTTATCTGAAGATTTTCTGTTTTCAGAAAAATTTCCGATTCGGGGTTGATGTTAGGTGCATGGATTATATCGGTTTCCCTTATTACCTGTTTAAGTACATATCTTGCATGATAGATTTTATCAAGAGTAAGCATTATTATACCTCCTGCTTCTGTTCGTTTACAAGCTGATTTACAAACTGTTTCGCCGTTCTTGGTGAACGACCGTTACCCGACGACATGGCAAAACGTTCTGCTTTGAGTTCAAATTCCTTTTCGTCAAATTCAAGACCTTTCTGTTTTGCAAGTTCTCCTGCTATGCGGACAAATTCTTTCTTGTCGGGTTTGGAAAAATTAACACGCAGTCCGAAACGTGCCGAAAGTGATATTAATTCCTGCATTGTGTCATTACGGTGAATGTCATCGCCGTCACGTTCGGAAAACGTTTCCTTTACAAGATGCCGTCTGTTGCTTGTTGCGTATATTGCTATATTGTCAGAACGTGCGGAAGCCGAACCCTCAAGCATTGCCTTTAACGCACCAAAACAATCTTCACCTGCTGTAAATGTCAAATCATCTATGAAAATTATGAATTTAAGCGGATTGTGACTTATATCGTCTATAATTTTCGGAATGTCCCTCAACTGCTCCTTGGTTATTTCAATAAGACGTAATCCCCTGTCGGCGTACTCGTTTACAATCGCCTTTACTGATGACGATTTTCCCGTACCTGCGTCACCGTAAAGCAACACATTCTGAGCAGGTTTTCCGTCAAGCAAGGCAAGTGTATTGTCAATAACCGCCTGACGTTCACGCTGATAGCCATAAAGGTGGTCAAGACGCTGACTGTCGGGATATTTTACGGGAACAGTTTCACCGTTTCTGAGAATAAACATTCTGTTCTGTGAATACTTTCCGTAACCGTATTTACCGATATTTTCAATACGTTTTTCGTATTCTTCAACAAAATCAATCTCGGACGTTCTCCACTTCGGCATAAAACCATTATAATCAATATCGGCTGTTATATCGTCAGGTGTCAGACGTGACATTTCCTGCAATATTTTCAGCTCGTTTTCAACAGTTTCAACAATATAACTGTCGAAAACTTTTCCCTGTGCCTTACCGATTATATAGAAGTTCTCATTTTCCAGAACCCTTTTAAGAATATATTCGCTTAAATTTATATTTTTCCTGTACAGCTTTTCCACAAACTCTGAATATGCAGATAAAAAACATTCAACGGAAGTTTCTTTCCAGTCGTCAAGCAACCGCCACAACAAAACTATAACTTTATCTTCAAGTAATTTTCTAAAAACCGCAAGTGAACTCACTTTACAGTCCAATAATTTCAAATCCATTATTATAACGCCTCTAATACTTTTTCAGTCATTTCAGTACAGGTAAGCGGTGTACCGTCTGTATTGCCCATAATGTCGGCTGTACGATAACCAGCGTTCAGAACCTTGTCAACAGCTTTTTCTATGCAGTCCGCTTCTTCCGAAAGTCCGAAAGAATAACGCAGCA
>JAGAQS010000028.1 GCA_017622635.1 Ruminococcus sp.
GGCAGAGAAATCTGTCATCCTTTTTATTATTGAATTTTCAAAAAATAGTGCTATAATATTCAGGTGTAATATTCAGGAGGTGAGACCGTGCGTAGTAAAAAAGCATTAATGAATACAGCAACATCTTTACTGTTGCAGTTTGTAACCGTGCTCAGCGGCTTTATTGTTCCGCGTATAATCATCGGTACATACGGTTCGGAAGTTAACGGTCTTACAGCTTCAATTACCCAGTTCCTCAGTTATATCGCATTGTTCGAATCCGGGGTGGGTGGCGTTGTTCGCGCCGCTATGTATAAACCGCTTGCTAACGGAGATAACACAAAATTGAG
Source organism: Ruminococcus sp. (assembly GCA_017622635.1). Taxonomy (GTDB): domain Bacteria; phylum Bacillota; class Clostridia; order Oscillospirales; family Ruminococcaceae; genus Ruminococcus. The sequence goes on from JAGAQS010000028.1 coordinate 330, forward strand.
CGGAATAGTTAAGGCAACCGAAAACTTTTTCAGGAAAATAGCCCTGATTTTTGTCGGGTATATGTTTATCCTTGCTGGTCTGTTCCCGGTTCTTGTAGACAGAAGTTTTGACTGGATATTTACCGCTTCTCTCGTTGTAATAATCGGTATCAGCACCTTTGCACAGTATTATTTCGGTATGACTTATACCGTACTCATTCATGCGGATCAGAAACAGTATGTTGCATCGTTTTTACAGATATTTACCATCATTCTTAATGCAGTACTTGTTGTCATTTTTGCTCATTTCGGGGCGTCAATCCATTGGCTGAAACTCGGAACTGCCGCAGTCTACGTTTTAAGACCGATCATTCTTAATATATATGTAAGACAAAAATATAAACTTGATAAGTCAGTAAAATCTGATAAAGAAGCAATCAAACAGCGTTGGGACGGCTTGGGACACCATATTGCATATTTTGTGAATCTGAATGCCGACGTTGTTATCCTTACTCTGGTTTCAAAGTTTTCTTCAGCGTTCTCTATTGCAGAAGTTTCTGTATATACCGTTTATCATGCGGTAGTTTACGGTATCGTTAATATAACGAGTTCATTTTCCACAGGAATGGAAGCAGGCTTCGGAAATATGATCGCAAAAGGCGAACACGAAAACCTTAACAAAAAATTCGGGCTGTACGAGTTTATCTATTATACAGTTGTAACGGTAATGTTTACCTGTGCAGGAATTCTCATTCTTCCGTTCGTTAAGGTTTATACTTCGGGAATTTCTGATGTGAATTATATCCGACCTGCATTTGCTTATATTATAGTATTGGCTTATGCCGTATACGCAATCCGATCTCCGTATAACACACTTACCCTTGCCGCAGGTCATTACAAACAGACGCGAAACGGTGCTTTCGTTGAAGCCGCAATCAACGTTGTGGTATCCGTGATATGTGTATTTACATGGGGAATTGTCGGTGTTGCAATAGGTACTCTTGCTGCTATGACTTTCCGAACGGTGCATTACGCATGGTATTTATCAAAGAATATCCTTAACAGAAGTTTTTCTGTTTTCCTTAAACGAGTATTTGTCGCTGTAGCAATCGCGGCCACCTCTGTGGTTATTGTCAGTTTATTACCGAAACTTGATGTAAATTCATACCTTACATGGATTCTTTATGCACTGGAATCTGCGACGGTTGTTGCAGTTATAACGGCAGTATTCAGTTTCGTTTTTTCGAAGAGAGAATTAACCGAATCTGTTAAATATGTTAAATCAGTATTTCTCAAAAAGAAGAAAAAATAATTTTAAAAAAATTGAATATTTTTCTTGACATTGAGCAAATGCGGTGATATAATGATTTCACTTTCCACCGCGAAATCGGCGAAAGAGGTTTAGTACCTTGAAAATTAAACAACGATGAAAACAAAAACCCTGAAAAGATTTCTGAGTTTTGCGATAGTGCAAAACGTACTTTACAGAAATTTCGGTAACGAAATTAAAAATGTCAGTGAATGACGAAAAGAGCGATGGTCACGTGTGTGACCGAGCAGGAAGGCGAGTTGCGACGTGATGTTTGAAAAGTACACAGTGAGAAAAGCGGTAATATTAAGTACGAGTACGTACAGTATTACGACAATTGCACAAGGTTTAAGACCTTGTCAATTCCAA
>JAGAQS010000261.1 GCA_017622635.1 Ruminococcus sp.
GATATTGCTGAAATTATTTCGGAGGCTACGGGTTCGGCGGACGTTGGTGTAAAAATAATGGGTTCGCACAGTTGCATGACGGCAAGAGGTATCAGAAACGCATCATCTAAAACCGAAACACGTACTTACTGCGGAGCGTTCAAGGAAAAAAGAGATTTACAGGAGTTACTTGACTGAAAATATTTATAAATAAAAGGAGGAATTTTTATGAAAGCACTTGTACTTTTCAGCGGAGGTGTTGACAGTTCAACGTGTCTTGCAATGGCGGTTGACAGATACGGAGCAGAAAACGTCATAGCGTTATCGGTTTACTACGGACAGAAACACGACAAGGAGATTAAATGTTCAGAAAAAATTGCGGAATATTACGGTGTTAAACTTAAAACACTTGACCTTGCACTTATATTTGCGGATTCGGACTGTTCCTTGTTGTCGGGTTCAGATGACAGCATACCGCAGGAAACATATGCTGAACAGCTTGAAAAAACTGACGGTAAACCCGTTTCAACATATGTACCTTTCAGAAACGGACTTTTTCTTTCGTCTGCTGCAAGTATAGCGTTATCAAATGACTGTTCGGTAATTTATTACGGCGCACACAGTGACGATGCGGCAGGAAATGCGTACCCCGACTGTTCGTCCGATTTCAATGACGCTATGAACAAAGCCATATATCTCGGAAGCGGTAAACAGCTTGAAATTGTCGCACCGTTCGTGAATCTCACAAAAGCCGACGTTGTTAAAAAAGGTCTTGAACTCGGTGTCCCCTACGAAATGACATGGAGTTGTTACGAGGGCGGTGACAGACCTTGCGGAGTGTGTGGCACTTGCCGTGACAGAATAAAGGCGTTTGAAGCCAACGGCGTTACAGACCCGCTTATGAAATAAACATTTTGATTTAAAAGGAGGTATGAATGAAACTTTTAATTCACGACTTATCAGAAGATTATTTTCAGCATATGAATGATGATTTTGAAATAATCAGTACAGTCGGTAAAGCGGTATCATGTCAGGGGTGCTTTGAATGCTGGACAAAAAATGCAGGATATTGTGTTTATTCAGATATATTTCAGCATAGCGGTGCGGCAGTCGGAAACAGTGAGGAAGTAGTTGTGGTCAGTGAAATCTGTTACGGTGGTTACAGCGTCGGCATAAAGCGTTTTTTTGACCGTGGGATTTCGGACTGTTCTCCGTTTCTTACATATCGTAAGGGAAAAACATATCATATTAACCGTTATGGAATAAAGCGGAAATTAGTGGTGTATTTTTACGGCGATTGCAGTGATTTTGAACGGGAAACAGCAGAAGAATATGTCAGATGTCATGCGGTAAACATGGACGCAGATAAATATGAAGTTTATTTCGCAGACAGTGCAGAGGATTTAATGAGGTGCGGACTATGAACATAATGATATTAAACGGCAGCCCTAAAAAGAAATCAAGCACATCAGGATTTCTTGGAAAAGTTATGGGAGGTTGTCTTATAAATCATGATGTCAGTTATTTTTCACTCCGTATAAAAAATGAATATCCGAAAATTCTGCAAAGTCTGAAAGATATTGATGCACTTATACTGGCAGTGCCGTTATATGTGGACGGTATACCGTCTCATGTTCTGGAATTTCTTCAGCAGGCTGAAAGTTTCTGTAAAGAAAATAAATGTAACTTTTCTCTTTATGTAATTTCAAATAATGGATTTATTGAGGGAATACACAATAAGGTACACCTGAAAATGTACGAATGCTGGTGCAGA
>JAGAQS010000262.1 GCA_017622635.1 Ruminococcus sp.
CTGCCAGCCTATAAACAGCGGAACAAAACAGCATACGGCAAAAACCGCGTTTCTCTGATACTTTGTCACACCATAGTTAAAACGTTTCCCTTTTCTCTGCACCGCAACGGGAAGCATAAACATACCCATTAATATAAGTGGGAAAGTCAATGCACCTATTCCGTCAGCAATGTAGGTATATGAACCGTAGTTATTGGTTGTGAATAAAAGCGGTTCAAAGAACGGGAAAGACGCTCTCTTATTGAGGAAAGGCAGGATATAATGATAAATCATACCAAAGAATCCTGCAAAAGATATACGGTTTGCATGTATGTCGCTTACGGTAAGCTGATACGATGCACCGAAGTCAAACGGCGAACCGAAACGTGCATTATTGTACCACATAACCATACAACCGCCGATAACAAGCGGTACGACAAAACAACAAGCCTGCGTTATACGGTATGACAGTTTTTCTTTCTTGTTCAGAAGAATACCCATAAAGAACGGTATAAGAATTGCCGAACCGAGAGCAAGTCCCGGACGTGAGGCAACGCAGAGTGCGAGGAATATTCCGCCGAGTACCAGTTCAATAAGTTTCGGAATACGTTTTTTTGTACTGCACGCTTTCATGCCGAGCCATATACTCAGGAACAGATAACAGAGTCCCGACGAAATCGGCAGGCAATACATATCAGTCCAGTTGAGCAAGTAAAAGACTTCAAGACAACACATACCCGCAGGCATTGCCCCTAAAAGCAGAAGCATATTGGGTTTTGGAGCAAGAAGTTTTACTGCGGAAAGCAGTGCCTGACAGAAGAAGAACACAGCCAGAAATACAAAAAATACATTTGTCACAGGCAGTGTCGGAAGTTTTCCCGTAATCCAGTAATACGGGAAATAAAACGTTATAACGGGAGCAATACCGAAATAACAGTAATAATGACCCTTATAATACGCATAGTCCCAGAGGTAAAAAGCCCCCGATTCAACACGCTGTTCAGATTCATATACGTTTTCTATTTCTTCATGTGCGGGGTCTGCTTCAACATCAAGATAAACCTGATGTTTCTTGAATGCGTCGAAAGTGAGAGCATACGGACTGCTCATAAGTGTGGCAGAATCTCCCGTATATTCAATGGGCTCCTGTTCGGGCGGTAAGAATAAAAGCGTACTCATCGTACAGACAACAGCCATAATTTCGGCAATTACAATATGTGAACGTTTTCTGAAATCAAATGATATTTTATACAGCCTGAATACTTTTATTGCCACAACAAATAATGAAACTGCAAGTAATACAAAATATCTTATCATTGAAAATGCAAAGGGCAAAGCACTTACCGCACGTATACTTTTTATTGTAACGGGGTTGGAAATATCACTGAATGACATTTTAAGTGAAACTATACTTTCATAGGGACGAAAAGAAAAGTCAAGTCCCTCGTCATATGCCTTTGTATACTTTGACTGTACAATTATATACGACTTACTGAAATTACCGTCTTTCATTGAAAGCGATACACTGAACGGCAAAGCGTTTTTATCCTTTTTCTGACTTATATCAACAATAAGTGCATTAGTGCCGTCGGGTACGTTTGTAATTTCAACTGCCGAATTACCTGTAATTTCAATTTTGTCGTCTTTTATTTCGGCATTGTTTTCCGTTACAATGTCGTTTGAAGTAAAAGTGAAGTCAACTGACGAACCTGTAAAACTCTTTGCGTTGAATACCGCAACTTCCGCAACAAAAATCACCATTGCACATATCGCTGATTTTTTCAGGAATCGGCAGACAGTCTCTTTTTTACAGATATACGGAGCGGAAACCGCAAGAAACGGAAGCAGTGCAGTTATACAGAGAGCAAAAATATTTATGTGTTTACCTTCATTGAACATAAATTTTTCTGAAAGTATTGTCATAAGAAGAAATATAACCACTTCTGCGACAAACAGAATCAAAGTGTGCCGTCGGAATATTTTTTCTTCAGCCAGTGCAGAAGAATCATTTTTCCTGCTGTTATCGGGCAGACCCTCTTTTACGCTGATTATAAAGGAAAAACCGAAAAACAACGCAGGAATAAGAACCGCAAGAAATATGTTTAACATCAAATCCTCCATTTTGTTTAATTATTAATATATTATCCGTACTGATATTCTGAACGCTCACATTAAAATTATATCATAATTTTAATAAGAAGTCAAGTAATATGTAAAAATGTTCTGTAAATCCGTACTATATATTATTAGACGTATGAAACTGTTATTTTTCTCATAAAAAAGACGGTATTTTTTAATACCGCCTTTAAATTCACCTGCATCTGTTGCAGGGAATTCTGAATATTCTTGAAGAACTTATCTGCGGAGGCAGACTGTTTGTCATTATTCCGTTGTATATTATCTTTACACGGTCATTGACGTTTATTCCGCATACACAGGAAGTATTTACAATAACGTCCTGTTGGGTTCTGTTATCATGTACAAGCAGACTGTCGTTATTTACTTCAAGTACATCAGCACACATAACCATAATTAATCACCTCACAATCATATTATGCGTTTATTTTACTTTTTGTGCGTAATAATTTGACAAAGAAAATAAAATGTGCTATAATATCGCCGACTGAAAACAAAGGAGAGATAACATGAGTAAAATATATATAGTTGAAGATGACAGGTCAATCCGTACCGAACTTGCCGAACTGCTTAAAAATGCAGGATATGAGACGGAATGTCTGACGGATTTTTCCGATTCAAAACGTCATATACTTGAATCGGAGTCAGACCTTATTCTTCTTGACATAAATATTCCCGCAATAAACGGTGAAACACTTCTGAAAGAAATAAGGCGTGAAACAGATACACCCGTTATAATGGTGACAAGCAGAACATCCGAAATTGACGAGGTACTTTCAATGAGTTACGGTGCGGACGACTACATCACA
>JAGAQS010000263.1 GCA_017622635.1 Ruminococcus sp.
CCTTTGACCATGCTTCACCACGTTCACGCTTTGCATTGGCTTCATTTTCATTTTCAATGAGGTACTTTCTGAGTTTTTCCCAGCTGAATACATAAATGCCCATTGATGCAAGAGTTGACTTGGGTTCTTTCGGTTTTTCAACAAAGTCCATTACTTTATTCTGTTCGTCACAAATCATGATGCCGAAACGTGAAGCTTCTGCTTTGGGTACATCTATAACTGAGATTGTACAGTCAGCATTGTTTGCAATATGGAAGTCAACCATTTTTGAATAATCCATTTTATAAATATGGTCACCGCCGAGAACAACGACATATTCAGGGTTGTAACGTTCAATAAAACGGATATTCTGATAAATTGCATTTGCAGTACCTTCATACCATGAAGCACCTGCCTGTGTTTAGTAAGGCGGAAGAACATGGACACCACCATTCATTTTGTCCAAATCCCAAGGCTGACCGTTGCCGATGTATTCATTAAGCACAAGAGGCTGATACTGTGTAAGAACACCTACGGTATCAATACCCGAATTTGTGCAGTTTGAAAGAGGGAAATCAATCAGACGATACTTTCCGCCGTAAGGAACAGCAGGTTTAGCTACATTTTTAGTAAGTGCATAAAGTCTGCTGCCCTGTCCGCCTGCAAGCAGCATGGCAACACATTTTTTCTTTGTATACATAAAATTCCTCCTAAAAGTGTTTTCATTTAATCCTATAATTACGGATTATTACTGAAATGTTTACAGAATTTATTCAGCCTTGACAGAGTTTTTCTTTGTCGAGGTTTTGGTCTTTTTTACATCATATTTTTTTTCAGATGATTTTTTTGTTGTTTTGGCAGAAGTTTCTGTTTCCGTCACAGTTTTCGACGTTCTCTTTTTGACGGGTGCAAATTTAAGATAGATTACAGAAAGAGGAGCAAGAGTCATTGATATACACTGGTCAAAACCGTGCATAGCTGTTTTCTGGGTTCTGAATGATTTTTCAGTAACTCCCGAACCGCCGAACTCTGTCGCATCTGTATTAAAAATGAGCTTGTACCTGCCTTTTTTCGGAACACCTATTTTATAGTCACTGCGTTCAACAGGGACGAAATTACAAACCGCAATTATTTCGTCGCCGTTGTCGTCTATACGACGGAAAGCAATTACACTCTGTTTATTGTCATCATTGGAAATCCAGCTGAAACCGTTCCAAGAATCATCGTCCTGCCAGAGCGGTGAATTTTCGAGATAGAATTTATTCAGCTTTTCGGAAAACTTCATCATTATTTTATGGAAAGGCGAATCTTTCATAAGATTCCAGTCAAGCTGTGACTGATAATTCCATTCTTTTTCCTGAGCAAATTCCTGACCCATAAAAAGAAGTTTTTTTCCTGGGTGAGCCATCATATACGCAAGGAATGCACGGTATGAAGCGAATTTCTGTTCATATTCACCGGGCATTTTGTTTATCATTGAACATTTGCCGTATACAACTTCATCGTGTGAAATGGGCAATACATAATTTTCGGAAAAAGCGTAGAAGAATGAGAAAGTAAGTTTATCGTGGTTGAATGAACGGTAAATCGGGTCAAGTGACATATATTGAAGCATATCATTCATCCAGCCCATATTCCACTTGAAATTGAATCCGAGACCGCCGACATCGGTAGGCTTTGTAACAAGAGGCCATGCCGTTGATTCTTCCGCAATCATAAGTGCGTCGGGGTGGTTTGCGAATATGGCTTCATTCAGGTTTTTCAGGAACTGAACAGCTTCAAGATTTTCTTTTCCGCCGTTTATATTGGCAGCCCATTCACCGTCACGTCTGTCATAGTCGAGATAGAGCATTGAAGCGACTGCATCAACTCTGAG
>JAGAQS010000264.1 GCA_017622635.1 Ruminococcus sp.
ACGTCGGCACTATGTACGGCTATACAAAGAGTTCCACTCTCCTTGAAAATCCTGAACCGTTCATATATTACGAACCTGAAAAGGAAGTCGAAGTTGAACAGTACTCAACGTATTTCACCGACCCTGTGGAAACTGAACTTTTTGTCACCCCCGATAACCTCGACAGTTCAAGTTATTACCTTGTTTTCGGTATGGACGACAATATCCGTCACGTCAAGACACAGTGCAAAAACGGACGTACTCTTGTAATCTTCAAAGACAGCTACGGAAACGCACTTCTTCCGTTCCTTACAAGTTCATTCGAGAATATTTATTTATGTGATATGAGGTATTTTGACATCAATGCCGCTGACTTTATAAATGAAGTTGAAGCCACAGATGTTCTCTTTGCAATGTGTACATACTCCGCAGTAGGTGTAAACCGTGAACATCTCTCCGCAAATCTTAACAAATAAGGAGGATTTACCATGAAAGAACTTGCTTTCCCGTTTGAATCAAAAACAATTCTCAGAAAAAGACGTGCAATAAAAAAACAACTTCTTGCTGACGGTTCAGTCCGTATAAAAAAGAAAATCGCCGTACTTGGCGGTTCGACAACAGACGACGTTGTTTCCGCAATGGAGCTTTTTCTGCTGAACTTCGGTATAGAACCCGAATTTTACCAGTCGGAATACAATAAATTCTATGAAGATGCTGTTTTCGGTTCACCTGAACTTGACAGTTTTTCCCCTGACATAATCTATATCCACACAACGTCACGCAACCTCACAATGCTCCCCGAATCTCCCTCAGAAACTCCTGAGCAGATTCAGGAACGTCTTGACGGACAGTTTGAATATTTCAAGCAGATGTGGATTAGTCTTACTCAAAAATTTTCGTGTCCGATTATTCAGAACAACTTTGAACTGCCGTTATTCCGTCATTCAGGAAATTACGACGGCTGGGGCTATTCGGGTACAGGTGCTTTCATAAACCGTCTGAATGTGATGTTTTCCGACTATGCACGCAACAACAACGGTTTTTATATAAATGATATAAATTATCTTTCGTCTGTTGTCGGTCTGACGAAATGGCACGACACTGACGCATGGTTCTTGTACAAGTATGCGGTACGTGCGGAAGTAATTCCCGATTTGGCGTACAGTGTGGCTTGTATAATAAAGTCGGTCTACGGCAAGAATCAGAAAGTCATTGACCTCGACCTTGACAACACTCTCTGGGGCGGTGTTATCGGTGACGACGGACAGGAGGGCATTGAAATAGGACCTGAAACTGCCGTCGGACAGTCTTTCAGTGAGTTTCAGACATTTCTTAAAGGGTACAAAAATTACGGCGTACTGCTTGCCGTATGTTCAAAAAATGACGAAGAAAACGCCCTGCTCGGTCTGAAACACCCAAGCAGTGTACTTAAACCTGACGACTTTGTTTCATTCAAAGCCAACTGGGACAGCAAAGACCGTAATATTGAACAGTCCGCAAATGAAATCGGTCTGCTTGCCGAAAGCTTTGTTTTTGTGGACGACAATCCCGCAGAATGTGCAATAGTTGAAGCACAGCTTCCGAATGTTCCGGTTGTGAACCTCACTTCAGTAAGTGATGCAATGTATCAGCTTTCAAGAAGCGGTTTCTTTGAGATAACGTCAGTTTCAAAAGACGACCTACACCGCAGTGAAATGTATGCCGCAAACGCCAGAAGAACCGCACAGCAGAAAAGTTTCACAAACTATACAGACTATCTTCTGAGTCTTGACATGAATGCGGGTATAACTGATTTCCTACCCGTATATCTGCAAAGAATCACACAGCTTACAAACAAGAGCAATCAGTTCAACGTCACTACACGTCGTTATTCGGGCAGTGAAATGGAAGAAGTCGCAAAAAGTCCCGACCACATAAGGCTATGCGGACAGCTTTCCGACAAGTTCGGTGACAACGGTGTCGTTTCGGTTGTAATCGGACGCTGTGAAAATACAACGCTTCATATAGAACTGTGGCTTATGAGTTGCCGTGTTCTCAAGAGAGACATGGAGCTTGCAATGCTCGACGAACTTGTAAAAAAGTGCCGTGAACGTGGCATTGATAAAATTATCGGTTATTATTACAGGACACCTAAAAACAATATGGTCTCGGAACTTTTCGGCACGTTCGGATTCACACCCGAAAGCAAAAACGAAAACGGCGATTCCGTATGGAGTCTTGATATAACATCATACACAAACAAAAATCATGTAATCAAAGTAAATGAAAAGGAGTTCAGCCATGAATAAGAATGAAATAGTTAAAAGACTTACAGAGGTTTTCAGAGACGTTTTTGACGACGATTCAATCGTTATCACAGACAAGACAACAGCAAACGACATTGACGACTGGGACAGTATCGAACATATCAACCTTATAGGTGCAGTTGAAAGTGAGTTCGGTATGCGTTTCAAGATGCGTGAAGTTTCGGGCATGAAGAACGTCGGTGAAATGATTGACATTATTTCTCAGAGAGGAAATTAATGAAAATACTGAAAATATCCGCCGTTGTGCTTGTTGTCATTGTACTGCTTTACGCATGGGGATTTGCACTTAAACCTGTAAACTACAGCGTTGAGTCAGAAAAGACAGACGGTCTGAAAATAGTTTTTGTTTCGGATTTGCACAACTGCTCTTTCGGTGGTAAAGACCAGTCGGGAATATTCAAAAAGATTGAAAAATCCAAACCCGATTTGGTTCTTTTCGGCGGTGATGTAATCGACGCTTGGGGCGGTACTGAATGCGCAAACGACTTTATTAAAGCATTTGGTAACACGGACGCAACGATAGCGCTACCGTGGGGCGGACTTATCGCACTTATATTTACCATAATATATTTCGCAATTAGAAAAGTAGTAGTGTTTG
>JAGAQS010000265.1 GCA_017622635.1 Ruminococcus sp.
GGTCAAGAGAGCCTGAAGTGCAGGCAGAACCAGATGATGCACATATACCGTTCAGGTCAAGCATAAGGAGAAGTGATTCACCCTCTATTCCCTCAATGGAAATATTCAGGTTACCGGGGAGACGCTTGTTTCTGTCACCGTTAAGACGTGTATAGGGAAGTTTAAGAATACCGTCAATGAGTCTGTTTCTTCTCGGTGTGATTATATCTCTCTTTTCGGCAATATTCCTGCAAGCGTTTTCAATTGCAACGCCGAGACCGACTATTGCAGGAACATTCTCCGTACCTGCACGTTTGCCACGCTCCTGACCGCCACCGTGAATAAGATTCGGAAGAACTATTCCCTTACGGACATACAAAGCACCTATGCCCTTTTGTGCGTGAATCTTGTGCCCCGACATTGAAAGCATATCAATATTCTGTTTTTTAACGTCAATTTCAACGTGTCCCACAGCCTGTACAGCGTCAGTATGGAAAATAACTTTTTTCTCCTTACAGATTTTTCCTATTTCTTCAATCGGCTGAATTGTACCGATTTCGTTGTTTGCGTACATGATTGTAACAAGTGCCGTATCCTCACGGATTGCGTTTTTTATATCTTCGGGATTCACAAAACCGTCAGAACTTACGGGAATGTATGTTATTTCAAAACCGTGTTTTTCAAGGTATTCACAGGTGTGCAGTACAGCATGATGTTCAAAGACAGATGTTATAATATGTTTCTTTCCTTTTTTAGCCATATTTTCGGCAACGCCCTTTATTGCCCAGTTGTCAGACTCAGAACCACAGCTTGTGAAGAAAATTTCTTTAGGGTCTGCACCTATAGCCTTTGCGACTTTTTCCCTTGCCTCTTCAACGTCTTTCTGTGCATCTCTGCCGAGTTTGTATATACTTGAAGCGTTACCGTAAGCCTTTGTGAAATGCGGTAGCATTGCGTTAAGCACTTCCTCCGAAACGGCAGTAGTAGCGGCATTGTCCGCATAAATAAATCTTTTTTCCATAAAAAATACCTCCTTTTTATTTTAACGAATATATATCACGCTGTTCAACAGCGAGCCTGTCACAGCGTTCGTTTTCGGGGTGTCCTGCGTGACCTTTCACCCAGTTGAAAGTTACTTCATGTTTTTCAAGAAGCGGAAGAAGCTGTTTCCATAAGTCTGTATTCGGCACGGGTTCACCTTTTTTGACCCAGTTTTTTTTCTGCCAGTTATAAACCCAGCCTTTTGTTACACTGTCGGCAACATATTTACTGTCTGTCGTCAGAATAACCCTGCACGGTTCTTTAAGTGCGGACAATGCAACGATAACGCCCGTAAGTTCCATGCGGTTATTTGTAGTATTGCTTTCACCGCCTGAAAGTTCCTTTTCATGACTGCCATAACGCATTACTATCCCGTATCCGCCTGCACCGGGGTTGCCACTGCAAGCACCGTCTGTAAATATTTCAACCGTTTTAATAAAAATCCACTCCTGACTTAACATATACATATATTATAACCTATCATTTCCATGAAATGAATATATGTTAACCATATGAAACGTATAATATATGTTAGTGGATACTTACTTATTTTTGTAAATATCTGTCAGACCGTGACGGCATAATCAAACCGTCTGTTTTTTTCAGGAAAACAAATTAAACAAAAACAGTGATAATTGATTTAAAATATACAAAACATATAATATTATTTGATAATTACATTTCGTTATTATGCACAAATTTTTTGCCTGTTTTTTGTCGGAATCGGGTTTAAGGCTATATTACGTCGAAATTTTTTAATAACGATTTTATTTATTTTTTTAAAAGGTATCAAAATATACTTGCTTTTTTTCAAAAAATATGTTATTATAAAAGAACATGAACAGTACTTTTTCAATAATTTAAAAATTTTCCGGTTATTGTACGGAAGATTTACAGATTAATTCATCAGCAGGGGAGGAACATTGTCGGTAGCCCATTCTGACATGAAACAGTCTGATTATTCGGATATATGCCGTGTTCCTGAAAATATCCGTGCAGACTGAAACAAATTCATATACAAAAAAGGAGGAGCTTTTTTATGAGACTACTGCTCAACAATATTGAAGA
>JAGAQS010000266.1 GCA_017622635.1 Ruminococcus sp.
CCAGTATACTTCCCAGCCGGACTTATCATCTTCCGATAAAACCAGCCTTACTAAATATTCATCATCTTCCAAAGAAACCTTCGCATTTGCATATGATTCCTGATTTTCAGTACCCCGGTCTTTTGACGGTTCACAGCTTATCAGTTCAAAATCCTGATTGTACTTTGAGTTCATGTATTCAAGTGCAACTGCTCCGACCTTTTCAGAATCAATAAGCGGTTTCTTTTCAAGACAGCCCGAAAAAATCATCGTACACACCACTGACAAGGCAATTACTTTTTTATTCATTTTATAATCCTCAGTGTTTTATAAGTTCAAGAACGTCATTGAGCAACATTCTGCATTCACTGTCTGTCAGTTCGTCAACGTTTGTCTTTCTCAGAATATCAAACGCTGTTTCACGGTTTATACTTTCAAAACTTATCTGTCCGCTTTCCTCATGTGCAACACTTTTAATACTGCTGTTGTGATTCTGTTCCATTTCCTCAAGAAACTCTCTTGCACGGCTTACCACTTTCGGCGGAAGTCCCGCAAGCTTTGCAACGTCCACACCATAACTTTCGTCAACTCCGCCACGCACTATCTTACGCAGAAAACGTATTGTACCGCCATGTCTGTTCACTGCAATACTGTAGTTCTTAACGCCGTCAAGTTCATTTTCAAGACCGATAAGTTCGTGATAATGGGTAGCGAAAAGAGTCTTGCAACCGAGTTTCTTTGATGTGCATATATGTTCAGCAACCGCACGGGCAATACTTACACCGTCATAAGTTGAAGTACCTCTGCCCACTTCGTCCAGTATAACAAGACTGTCGGGTGTTGCATTTTTAAGGATATCGGCAACTTCACTCATTTCAACCATAAAAGTACTCTGTCCTGCCGTCAGGTCGTCGGACGCTCCGACACGTGTGAATATTTTGTCCGCAATTGATATTTTGGCGGAATCGGCAGGTACAAATGAACCAATCTGTGCCATAAGCACTATAAGTGCGGTCTGACGCATATAAGTGGATTTACCTGCCATGTTCGGACCTGTTATAATGGACATTCTGTTGTCTTTCGTGTCCATGTAAACATCATTCGGCACAAACATTTCATCTTTTAGCATAAGTTCAACAACAGGGTGACGACCTGCCTTTATATCAATAACACCGTCAAGTGAAATATCAGGCTTTACATAGAGGTTTCTTATTGCAGTTTCGGCAAACGAACAGAGAACATCAACCGACGCAACCGCAGAAGCTGTTTTCTGAACCTTTTCAAGCATTGAGGCAAGAAAATCACGTACCTCACCGAAAATATCCGCTTCCAGTGCAAGAGCCTTGTCCTTTGCACCGAGTATGGAATTTTCAGCGTTTTTAAGTTCTTCGGTAATAAATCTCTCGGAATTTGCAAGTGTCTGTTTTCTTGTCCACTCTTTCGGGATAAGGTCGTAATATGAGCGTGTGACTTCCAGATAATAGCCGAATACACGGTTGAATCCTATTTTCAGGTTCTTTATTCCTGTCGCCTCACGTTCACGCTGTTCAATACCATCAATTATTTCCTTGCCGTGATTCATTATGTGACGGAGTCTGTCGAGTTCCTCATTGAAACCGTCTTTTATAACACCGCCGTCCTTTACCGATACGGGCGGTTCGTCGTTTATGGCATTTTCAACAAGCTTTACTATTTCGTCAAGTCCTGAAATGTTGCTGTTGTACCTTTAAGCAGTTTTGAAGTATCAAGCTTATCCAGTTCGTTCTTTATAAAAGGCAACTGTAAAGCCGTTGCGGAAAGTGCTTTGAGGTCACGTGGATTTGCACTTTTATACATAACTTTCGTCATAAGACGTTCAAGGTCATAAACACGGTCAAGAAGATTCTGCAAATCAGAAAGGACAACACTTTTTCTTACAAGTACCTCCACTGCGTCAAGACGTTCTATAATTCTCGCAGGACTTTTCAAAGGCTGTTCAATCCAGTTTTTTATAAGACGGCGACCCATTGAAGTCTTTGCGGAATCAAGTACCCATAACAAAGAACCTTTTTTCTCCTTGTTTCTGAGTGTTTCGGTAAGTTCAAGGTTTCTGCGTGCATTGAGGTCAAGACCCATAAACGCCTCACCGTTCAGTATTTCAATGGCAGTAAAACGTGAAACGGAGGTTTTCTGTGTATCGTTTATATAGTCAAAAAGTCCGCATACCGCCGAACAGTCCGCACCGTTTTCACTTATTCCAAGCTCTTTTACAGATTTGACACTGAAAACGTCCTCGACATTTTTTCTTCTGCTCTCACAATCAAAACATATACTGTCCCTGAGCGTTACCGTACATTTGAGACGTATTTTTATAA
The DNA here is from genome assembly GCA_017622635.1 of Ruminococcus sp. Taxonomy (GTDB): domain Bacteria; phylum Bacillota; class Clostridia; order Oscillospirales; family Ruminococcaceae; genus Ruminococcus. The sequence continues at coordinate 2,334 of JAGAQS010000266.1, forward strand.
AGTCCGAAACATTTTTCAGTGACAGCACACTTTCGGGGAATATAATTTCGGCAGGCTGACAGCGTGAAAGTTCGTTTATAATTCCTGTTTCAAGGTCTTTCCCCTGAAATATACTGAGATATGCTTCACCCGTTGAAATGTCAGCCGACGCAACACCGCAGGACTTTTCATATTCGTCATAGTATATACTGCAAATATAATTATTTCTGCTGTCGTCAAGCATACTGCTTTCAATAAGAGTTCCCGGAGTTACAACACGTATAACGTCACGTACCACTATATCACGGCTTTCGGACGGGTCTGTAAGCTGTTCGCATACGGCGACTTTATAACCTGCGTCAATCAGTCTTTTTATGTACGTATCCGCCGCATGATACGGTACACCGCACATTTCCGCACGTTTTTCAAGTCCGCAGTCCTTTCCCGTGAGTGTAAGTTCAACTGCTTTTGAAGCTGTGATTGCATCATCAAAAAACATCTCATAAAAATCGCCTACACGGAAAAACAGAATACAGTCGGGATATTTGTCCTTTATATCAAGATACTGTCTCATCATAGCAGAAACTTTATTTCTGTCTATTTTCATTTATATTATGCTCCTTTCCGTATCAGCCACAGCCACCGCAGGTTGCACAGCTTCCGCCACAGTTTGATGACGGTGTACAGGTATCGGGGTCTTCACCGTTAGCACAAAGCGAGATAATCTGATTTACATTGTTGATAAGGTTTTCAAGTTCGTTCTGTGCAGAATTGAAAACAATCATATTTTTGTTGCTCATTATCTTCTGATAAACCGCTTTAAGTTCAGTGTCAATTGAACTGAGTTTTTCCTGATTTGAACTTTCCTGACTCATTGCAAGGCTTAATTCCTTTCTGAGTTCACTGAATTTTTCAATATCTGCCTGTAACTCCTTGTCCTCGTCATTTACCTGCTTTGCAAGATTATAGGCAATATACCTGTCGTCCTGCTGAATAGCCTTTCCGAGTTCTCTCGTCATCTGAATAACGTCCATAATTTTCCATTCTCCTTTTATCTTTATTTATTATTAAACACTGGTGTGTGAATAAATGGTTTCAACAATATTTCCGTCAATGTCGATTTCAGCAATATAACTGAAATACGGACCCGAATTTATTTCAACGTAAATATGTTCGTCTTTGGTCTGTATAGCGGAAACGTCATAATAATAACTGTTTTTAAAAATCTGGTCTGCATCTAAAATCTTTACGTTTTCACCTTTTCCGAGCCTGTAAATCTGACCGTCGGCAGTTGTACCATCGGAATACGGCTGATATAATATATAACCGTCATAAAAAGCAAAAAGCCTTACATTTTCACAGAGTTTTTCAACACTGTGGTCATTGAGATTCATACGGCAGAGATGATGTTCAGTGGAAATATAGTACATATAATCACCACAGAACGAACCCGCTCCGCCCTCGTCAAGAGAGGTATCCGTATTTGTTTCCGTATCGTAAACACCGTACTTCATATAATCCGCTTCATAGAAAATATTATTTCCGTGAACGGCGTATTTACTTACATTAAGATTTATGAAAGCAACTGATTCAGGGTCAGAACCGTCATACCTCATACGGAGAAATTCAGTTCCTGCGTCATTTCTGCAAAGACAGTAAATAAATTCGTCGGTAAAATAGAAATCGGAAATATCCTTTTCTTCGTATTTAAGTTCAGTGTACTTGCCGTCTTTAAAGGAACATAGTTTACTGTTTCTGTAACTGCCGTAAAAAACGTTTTCCTTATAAATATACGCACTGAAATCATCTGCGTTTTCCACAAACGAACACTTTTTATCCTTATCTTCATGAAGAAGAACATAATACCCGTCGTCACGACCGTTTTTGTGTGAATAATAATAACGACCGCTGTCATCGGAAAACAAAATATTTTTGTGGTTCAGAAAATAGGTGCTGTCAGGTTCTCCCGTTTCAATATCCGTTACGGCAGGAAAAATTTCAGCAACAGTTTCTTCGGACTGCATTTCCGTAACTGTCTCGGACTCAATCTCCGAAACGTTCATATCTGCGGGCGGGACTACATTCCCACAACCCACAAGAGTTATCATACATAAAATCAAAATAAACTTTTTCATATCAATCTTCCTGTTACCGCCCAGTTCATAGCGTCCGTAACTTCAATTTCGACAAATTTTCCCATAAGAGAAATATCTCCCTTAAATTCGGCAATAATAAATTCATTGCTTTTGCCTGTCAGATATCCTTCGTGTTTTTTTGAAACACCGTCAACAAGCACACGCATTTTTCTGCCTTTAAAACGCTTATAATGCTCCGACGAAATTTCACGCTGTACTTCAAGTAATTGTCTCATACGTCGGCTTTTCACACTCTCGGAAATAATATCTTCCATATCAGCCGCCTTTGTGCCTGTCCTTTTTGAGTAGATAAACGAATATATATTATCATATTTCACACGTTTTATTATGTCAAGTGTATCTTCAAATTCCCTGTCCGACTCGTTCGGGAATCCTACAATCAAATCGGTTGTAATTGAAAAATCGGGGTCACGTTTTCTTATACAGTCAACAATTTTAAGATACTGTTCAGCTGTATAACGTCGGTTCATACGTTCAAGCACGCTGTCGCTCCCACTTTGCAAAGGCAGGTGAAGATGCTTTGCCACTTTTTCACATTCAAAAATTGTGTCAATCAGTTCTTCCGAAGCGTCTTTCGGGTGCGACGACATAAACCTTATTATAAAATCACCGTCAATTTTATTCAGTTCACGCAGTAACTTCGGAAAATTCACATCACTTTCAAGGTCGTTTCCGTAAGAATTTACATTCTGTCCGAGTAACATTATTTCCCTGTAACCGTCACTGACAAGCTGTCTGACTTCTTTTATTATATCTTCAGGACGGCGACTCCTTTCACGTCCCCTGACATACGGAACAATACAGTATGTACAGAAATTGTTACAGCCGAACATTATCGGTACTGACGCTTTGAAAGAACTTTCACGCACCTGCACAACATCTTCGGAAAAGTCATTGTATTCGCTTATATCGGCGGAAAACTTCTTCCCTTTCAGACAGTCAAGAAGCAGTGACGGAAGTGAATTTATAGCAGATGTTCCCATCACAAAATCAACCTGCGGATATGATTTCCTGATTTTTTCCGAAATATGTTTCTGTGCGGTCATACAGCCCGCAATTCCGATAATAAGTGACGGTTTTTTCTCTTTCAGTTTCTTCATACTGCCTATTATACCGAATACCCTGTCTTCCGCACTCTCACGTACAGCACACGTATTCAGTATAATAATATCTGCCTCACGTTCGTCCTCAGTAAAGCCGTACCCGATGTTTTTCAGAACGCCTTTTATCTTTTCACCGTCCGAAACATTCAGCTGACAGCCGAAACTCCGTACATACGCTTTACGTTTTCCGTTTCCCAAAATACGTATTATGTCATCTGTAATCAAATTGTTCTCACTCAAAATTTCTTTCCTCTCATTCGATAAAAATCAGATAATACATTATTATAACATACACTGAAGTTTTTTTCAAGTGTAAATATCACTATAAACATAATTTTTATTAAAAAACAAAGTCTTAATATGCAAAATAGATAAATATAATTGTCATTATTCGTCATATGATACAAAAATTCTCTTTTTATGAGAGAATTGAAAACAAAGAGAGTCTAATAAGTAAAAAGAGGTTTAAAACCTTAAAAGGAGGAATCTTTATGTTAAGAAAAACATCATTGTCAATGCTTACGGCATTAACAACCGCACTTTCTGTATTTACACCTTTAACAGTAAGTGCCGA
>JAGAQS010000267.1 GCA_017622635.1 Ruminococcus sp.
AAACACCGCTTGGACGCATTGGCAGACCGGAAGAGGTTGCAGCAGCGGTTTGCTGGCTTGCTTCTGATGCTGCCAGTTTTGTAACAGGACAGGTCTTTCCAATAAACGGCGGACTTACTTAAGACAACACGTACAAAATTAGCTTGATAGTTTTGTGCAATATTTATTTAAATGTGTATTTTGAAACAAATTGCAACAAATAAAGTGCAATAAATCATATACAATTATTTTTTTTATGTTATAATTAAAATATAGTGTAATAGGCAACACCGCACAGAGCTCGCCTGACGGCTCTGTACGTCATCTGTTTGCATATTTCTTGCCATATTTCACAAAAAGCCTCGTGAATACACAAAGTATTCACTGCATTTTTTGTTTCATCTGACAATAAATCTGACTGCACATCTGATGCACAGTCTTTGTGCGGTGTTGCCTATAAATTTATGGTGATTATGTATTTTTTAAGGAGGTCTGTTTTTATGTGTAAATCTATACGCATTAAAAGTATTCTTGCTGCAATGATTATGCTTGCAGCATTTCTGCTGCCAATGTTCAGCAGAAATATCAGTGTTGATATTCCGGTTTCGGCTATATCAACCGATTATCCGGCACAGCTGATGAATATTGCTGTTAAGGATAATTCAAAAGTACTGACTGAAAATGGGACAACAGACGGTTCAACACTTTCAGTTAAGGCACTGGGCAGCGATCTTTCATGCTCATGGAGATTTGACCGTGTCGGTGCTGATTCAAAAGGTACATTTTTTAAGCTTGTAAACGCTCAGTCCGGACGGTTGCTTACGCCGCAGAATTATAGTGTTGCCGCAGGTGCAAATGTTATAATGTATGGCAGCGAATCTCATCAATCTCAGCATTGGTATATTGTGCCGGTGAAAAATGACAGGCTTGGAAACGGCTTGTATTACAAGATAGTAAACTATTCTGATATATCACTTGCACTTACTCAAAGTTCAGCCGGTATGAAATTGGAATCATATACAGGTGCAGACAATCAGTTGTGGCTTCTTACGCCTGATGGTTTACAGGGATTTGCCGGATATTGTTTTAATGATAACACAAATAATATTAAAGCAGCTGATATAGGCGGTTTGTTCGGTGAAGTAGTTGAAGTTTCTAATTTTAATGACCTGAAAAAATACGCTACTTCTGATGATCCCTATACTATCGTAGTTACTAATAATATAAAAGTTACAGAACTTGATCTCAACGGGTCAAGATATATGTGCAAGGCCGGAAGAATCTATGTACATAGCAATAAAACTATTATAGGCAGCTACAATGCTCATACTTTATTTAATGTACAATTCTGTACTTCATCAAACAGTGGCAAGGGCGATAATATTATAATCAAAAACTTTGATATGCAGCATGATGCAGAATCCAATAATAATGATTCTATTGTATGCTACTTTGGTTCAGGTGAAAATATATGGGTAGACCATGTGACATTTACAGGTCATAATAACTATGGTTATGCTCCTCAGACAGGTCAGGTAGATGAAGACAAGTTCCTTGCCTGCTGTTATGATGCCGATTACTGTACAGTTTCTGACTGTTCATTCGGTAAACACAAGTACGGTCTTATTCTCGGTTATCCCTCGGACGACGAACAGTCAAAAAACAATTACGACGGTTTTCCGCATATGACACTTCTTTCAAACAAATTCAACGGCTGTGAGACAAGAGGTCCGGGACTTATGAGGTGGGGATATTTCCACTCATTCAACAACTATGTCAATAATTTCAGTATGGCGTACACCGTACATAGTGGCTGTGATATATATGCCGAAAACTGTTACTATGAAAACGGCGGAAACGTTATCTGTGACTGGAATTCAATCACCTATGCAGGTGCGTATGCTGAGGACGGTTCAAAGTTCTACAACTGCAACAGAACCGTGCAGGGCGAGGGTACGGCAAACAATCCAAGTTACTCAATTGCAGGTAAGTGGAAACCGTTTTCAAATTACAGTTACACAAAGCTTACCGCAGACGGAGCAAAGAGTTATTGCAGTACTTACAGCGGTAGTCAGTCGTCAAACGGAGATATGATGTACCTGCGTTTTGCAAAGAAAGGTGTACCGAGTGCAGGCTATACTGAAACGCCAAACGGTGAAATCACAACTCCCGTACAGACCACAACAAAACAGACCACCACTACAACAAAACAGACTACAACAACCACTACAACAACGACAACTACCCCCGCAAAATTCAATGAGGGTTCGGCTTATCGTATAAAGAACGCAAATTCAGGTCTTTATATGCAGGTTGCAGGCGGAAACGCTGAAAACGGTGCGAACGTTCAGCAGTGGGGCAGTGACGGTACGGAATTACATGATGTATGGAAATTCTTTGACGCTGGCAACGGCTATTATTATATTGCCTCATGCGTAGGCAACGGCGGAACTTACGTTCTTGACGTTACAGGCAAAAAGTCCGACAATGGCACAAATATTGACATATACCAGTATAATGGCGGTACAAATCAGCAGTTTATGCTTACGCAGAACGCCGACGGCAGTTATAAAATCCGCACAAGAGTTTCAGGTGCAAAGTCAGCTGTTGAAGTTATAAACGCCTCAAAAGATTCGGGGGCTAACATTCAGGAATGGGAAGTAAACGGTGTAAACTGTCAGGACTGGATTCTTGAACCTGCTACGGATACAGGTTGCGTAATGGACGAAAGCCTTGTTTACACATTCAAGAACGCAAATTCGGGAATGGTCATGGACATTGAAAACGCTTTAATGGCTGACAATACAAACGTACGTCAGTGGGATTCAAACGGTCTTGACTGTCAGAAATGGGTACTTAAAAAATTCGGAGGCAATTACTACTGGATTCGTTCCGCACAGGACGAAAATTACGCCCTCAGGGCAGACGGCAGTGCCAACGGTTCAAATATCAGCATATCGGCGTATTCTACAAAAGACAGTTCACAGCTGTTTCGTTTTGTAAAAAATCTTGACGGTTCGTACAGCATTGTGACACACGCATCAAAAGACAAATGTTTTATTGAAACTGAATCGGCATCAACTGAAATCGGTGCAAATATTCAGCAGTGGGAAAGCAACGGAAACGCCTGTCAGAAGTGGAACATAACCACAGAACAAAAAAATATAAGCGTTAAAGGTGACGTAAACAACGACGGACAATACACAGTCGCAGATATCGTACTTTTACAGAAATGGGTTCTTGCCGTTCCCGACACAAAGCTTGATAACTGGAAAATGGCTGACCTCGACGAAAACAATTCACTTGATTCATTCGACATCTGTCTTATGCGTCAGCTCCTGATAAAACAGTAACACAAAAAAAATACTTCTGACCAAACATCAGAAGTATTTTTTTTACTTTTTTTCAAAGCCTTTTCTCATAAGCGGAATAAAAATTCCGCCGACAGCATTTCCGAGACTCATTACTATGAGATAACCGAAAGTTTTAAGCGACCAAACCTGTGCTATCGTAAAATAGAACATATTAGCCACACAATGCTCAAATCCACTGAGAATAAACACGACTACCGGAAGAAATATCGCCAGCATTTTACCTGCACTGTTGTTTATGTTCTTGTAACCGTCCGCAGCGATAAACATCAGCATACCGCAGAAAAAAGCAAGAATAAAGTTACTTGCCAGAGTGTCGCCAAGCTTCACATCACATATTGCCTGTGCCTTTTCGCCGATTCCCGAAATCCTCGTGCAAAGGATAAGCAAGGCAGTAATAACAGTACCTATGAGGTTTCCAAGCCATATCACAGCGAGGTCAATAAGGTACGCAGGCTTGTTTTCGACCGCATAACCGACTTTTCCCGTAAAAAGATTAAACCCGAAACTAAGAATAACAAAAAGACCTGTTCCAAAGAGAAAAGCACCTATGTACTTGTTGTCACACGACAGATACACAACGCCTCCGATTCCGATAGCGAAACCCGTAGCAATTGCCCTCAGCAAAATATCTGCAAATCTTTTCACTTCAACGCCCCTTTCATACAAATTTCTTATATATTATATCACTAAAATTATGAAATGTAAAGAGAATTTTCGGAAATATTTCCGAAAAATTATATTTTTTTCGTACCACGTACACTGCGACCATCACTGTAATCATCAAGAAAATGGTGATATTCGTCACCTATGTGATAAGAAATAAGCGTTTGCAAATTAACGTTTTCCGCACTTCTGAAAATATTCATGTCAACTTCGGGGTTAACCTGACGGAGCTGTTTCAGAAGATTTTTTATTTCCTGACGTTTTGAAGAATGATTTTTTTCAGTGACACTACAGGCACAGTCAATAAAATTCATACCGTTCATATCTGCCCACTGCAAAATATTTTCTTCACGTACAAGGTACAACGGACGTATAACCTCCATACCGCTGTAATTTTCGCTGTGAATTTTTGGCATCATGGTCTGCATCTGTGAACCGTAAAGCATACCCATGAGAATAGTTTCAATAACGTCGTCAAAATGGTGACCGAGTGCAATTTTATTACAGCCGAGTTCCTGAGCGGTTTTGTAAAGATAACCACGCCTGAGACGTGAACACAGAAAACAGGGGTTATTTTTTTCTTTAGCCACCGACTCAAAAATTTTTGTATCAAAATACTGCACGGGCAAATCAAGTAAATCAACGTTTTCCTTTATTTTTCGGATATTTCTTTCACTGTAACCCGGATTCATAACTATAAATAAAACTTCAAAATCAATATTTCCGTAACGTTGCCAACGTTGCATACATTTTGCCATAAGCATTGAATCTTTTCCACCCGAAATACAGACGGCTATCCTGTCACCGTTTTCAATAAGCCGATAAACTTTCAGACCCTTTAAAAACTTCTTCCATATTGTCTCGTTAAACTCACTTACAATCAAGTCTTTCATCAGTACTTATTCCCCCAGTAACACAAAAAAGTCCGAACAATCGGACTTTTCA
>JAGAQS010000268.1 GCA_017622635.1 Ruminococcus sp.
AGTCCCTGAAAGCGTTTCTGACCTTAAATTCCCATATATAAGAATAATCGCCCATAACGTCGGCTGTACTTTTACCCGAATTTCTCGCACATGACGCTCTGTACAGGTCAAGAAAAGAGTTTGTTATATTTGCAAGAACACTGCCACGATTGTTTTTATCCGTCATAAGTTCGTCAAGTGCGTTGAAAGCCTCACGTCCGTTGAAAGACGAAACAGCGTCGGCAAGGTTGAAAACAGTCACACTGCTCTGACGGTGAACAAGCATCACAAGTATTTCACGTGTTATTTCTTTTCCCTGAGTATAGGCACAAAGTTTGTCAATTTCGTTTTCAACCGTCAGCATATCGTAAAGACACATATCAGCCAGTTCTCTTGCATTTGCAGGTGAAATAACACCACCTTTTTCCGAAACTTCCTTTACAATAAATCTCGACATCTCCGAAGCCGACAACAGACCCATTTCACAGACCGTGCCTTTTTTTCCTATAAAGTCGGCAAGCTTTTTGTTTTTGTCAGTTATTTTTCCCTTTTTGGTTTTTACTTCAAAACCCGTTACATTGAATATAACCACAGTCTGCGGAGGGACTTCCTTAATTGTCTCAATAAGCTTTTTATTAAGAGTATCGGCAGTCTGTCCGCCCATTTCCTCACGTGGCTTTTCACAATTATAGTCATTGATAAGAATACAGTTGTATTCCGACATCATGGGCATCATCTGTATCATGTCGTCGAGTTCCGAAAAATCAAGCTTTTTGCCGTTAAGCCGTGTAAGTGCGAAATCCTCATTTTCACCGACTGCCGTTTTTATAATCTGTTTTGTCAGCTTTTCAACTTCTGTCACATTCTGTCCGTACAGATAGTAAAGATTATCAATTTCGCCTTTTTTAAGACGTGCAGAAACTGTCTTTGAATCTGCCATAGGCATAAGAAATCACTTCATTTCAATTATTTTATATGTTCCGTCTGCGGACATTTCTGTCTTAAAATTGTTCATACCTGCATACTGATATGAAACCGCTTCCTTTTCGTCAAGATAAATACTTTTTCCGTCACATATCATCTCGCTGTTTTTCGGAATATTGCCGTAAAATACAGTAAGCCCATTGTTTTCGGGTACACTGTCCTTTGCGGACACAAAACACATTTCCGACTCACCGAAAATAATTTCAAGAGTTTCACCGTCATATCTGATTGTGTAGTCACTGTTTTCTATCTGACAGCCGTTTTCGTCAAAAAATGTAAAATTGCCGTCCTTACAGGGAACAGCATTTCCCGTGATAAACCATTTTTCAATATCCGTTGATTCAAGTTCGGAATAATACGACGAATAAAGTGAATATATATCATCGGCAAGAAAAATACAGTCAACACTTCTTATTCCGTTCTCTGAAAGATATTTCCCGACATACTGCGGATTTTTGTAATGACCATTCAGGTCAACAACGTAATTTCTGCTCTTGTATGATACCACCACAGAAGCATTACTGCCTTTGCCCAGTACGGCAACAGTGAAAATATCACGGTTCATATTATTATACAATGCTGAACCGCAGGCAGTCACAAAGACGGACAAGGCTATTGAAACGGCAGTATATTTTCTGTTTTCGGTTGCAACTTTTACCATTACAACAACAACCGCACATATCAGTGCAATTTTCACGGCAACGTCATTTCCGCATGAAATATATGTGAATTTCAGTTCGGAAACTTTTTCGGCAACAAAAAGAATTATCTTTATTATTCCCCCTGCCGACCACAGAACAGGCGTAAAACCCGTTACGGTGTATATCATTCCGAGAACCATACAGAATGAACACATAGGTACAACAAATATATTTGCAATCGGAGATATTAAAGATATTTCGTCAAAATAAATCATACTGACGGGCAATACCGCAATTGACGTACACAGCATTGTGATAAACAGACGGATTATCCTGTCATAAGCTGTAACGTCGGGAAGTTTTTTCACCATGTATGGTGCGAATACGCCTATTCCGAAAGTTCCCGAAACAGACAGCAAAAATCCCGAACTGTATATTACATAGGGATTTTCAAGACATATCAAAAGAACCGCTATAGCAAGTGAATTAAAAGTGTCATTCTCACGCAGAAACAGTTTTGCAGAAAACGCTATGTCAACCATTATCAACGCCCTTATTGCCGAAACGGGATAATTCGCCATAGTCACCATGAAAGCCATAAATATATTGACAAATCCGAACGACAGGAATTTATTGACTTTCAGAAAATTCAGAATTAACATGACAAACATCGCCATAACAGATATATGCAGTCCCGATACAGCCATTACGTGACCTGTTCCCATGCGGTAAAGTGAAGTTTTAACACTGCCGTCGAGTGTGCTTTTTTCACCGAAAACCATTCCCGCAAGAAAACCGCCACAGTCGTCACCGAGAACAATACGGAAATCAGAAATAATATTTTCCCTGTGATTCATGAGAAAATTTCTGATTTTACGGAAATTGTTATTTTCAGTAACAATGTTGTCTGCGTTTTCTGCCGTAAGAAATATTCTGTCCGATTTGTAATAACTTTCACTGTCAAAAAGATAGTCGCCCGACATTTTCTTAAAAGTACAACTGCCGATATTTACGGTATCACCATAATGCACATCAAGATTATCACTGTAAAAAGAAACTTTCGCTTTACATTCACCGTTTATTTTTCCCTTTAATATATAGCGTGCCTTATCTTTGTCATAACAGTCATAATCTTCGACCACACCCGAAAAATTGCCCTCTGTGCCGTCATACGAAACAATATTGTTATACACAAAATGCGTATAGATTTCACCCGACATGAAAGACAGTGCAAACGATACCGCAACTATCGCAAAATCATTTGCCGAAAGACCTTTCTGTTTTCCAACCAGTACAAATACAAGAAAGATTCCTGCCGGAATCAGCAAGTGCCGTAAATCTGTAAAAAAGGAAGCGAAAAACAATCCCGACAAATATCCTGCCGTGACACCAATCATTTTTCGCTTCATTTCCGATATACCTTATTTAAAGAAAAGCGGTAATTTTTCAAGGAATACTATATCATTTCTGTCCGCCGAGTCACCCTCTGCGAGAACGGCAGAATATGTCACAACGTTTCCGCCTGCTTCTTCCGCAAGTTTTCCGAGTGCATTAAATGATTCTCCCGTACTTACAACGTCGTCAACTATGAGAATTTTCTTTCCACTGAGCATTGACGCTTTTTCCTGTGAAAGATAAAGTGTCTGTACGTTTGCGGTGGTAATTGACTTGACCGACACCGAAAGCGGTTCAGTCATATAGAGTTTAACGGATTTCCGTGCAACAACATATGGCTTTCCGCACTGTCTTGCCATTTCGTAAGCAAGAGGAATGCCCTTTGATTCAGCCGTAAGAATAACGTCAAATTCACCGCACTTTTTAAGAAGTTCTTCCGCACACGCAACAGTCAGTTCAACGTCAGAAAACATTACAAATGCACCGATACTTACTTTGTCATTAAGCGGACAAATAGGCAGTTCTCTTTCAATACCTGCAATTGTCATTTTATAAGTACTCAAAGCAGTACCCCCTTTTTTATTCGGTTTTGCCGAGTGAATCAGCACCCCAGCCCATTTTTACACCGCCTAAAACGTGGAAGTGCAAATGTTTTACCGTCTGACCTGCATCGTCACCGCAGTTACTGATAATTCTGTAGCTTTCAATTCCCTCAGCCTTTGCAACTTTAGGTATAGCCTCAAAAACCTTGGCAACATATTCTGAATTTTCAGAATTTATTTCGTTTGCACAGCATATGTGCTTCTTTGGAATTACAAGGTCATGAACTGGTGCAATAGGTGCAATATCCCTGAATGCGAAAACAAATTCGTCTTCATAAACCTTTGTACTCGGAATTTCTCCGTTTATTATCTTACAGAATAAACAATCCATAATTTTTTCCTCCTTATAATATTTTCGGTACGGGCAGAATGTCCGCACCGAAACAATAGTTATTTTATAAATCCGCCTGCAACAGACACAAACTCATTCATGGCAGAATCAGTCTTTGAAATATCACCGATACCGGCCATGGCACTGTCGGGCTTTCCACCGCCCTTACCGCCTGTGAGGGCAGAAATTTCACGTACAATCTTTCCTGCGTTTGCACCCTTTGCAACAGCTTCTTTCGTACATACACAGTAAAGAGTACCCTTTTCGCCTACGATTCCCGCAAACAATGCTATAACAGCCTCATTTCTGTCCTTAACGCTGTCACCGAGTTTGCGGAGAGCGTCGGGGGCAGAGCCGTCCATTCTTGCGGAAACAAGTTTGACACCGTTTACTTCCTGAGCGTTGTCAAATACAGATGCGATTTTTGCATTTGCAATCTGCTGACTAAGACTTTCAAGTTTTCTGTCCTTTTCCTTTGATTCGGCAAATACAGACGCACACTTTTCGGGTAATTCCGTAACGTTTGCAAGTTTGAGAGCCTTTGCGGATTTAAGAATAGTATTTCTGTAACTGTTGAGAAGTTCAATTACTCCCATACCTGTAACGGCTTCAATACGTCTTACACCTGACGCTACAGAACTTTCGGAAACTATTCTGAAAAGTCCTATTTCAGCAGTATTTCCGATATGAGTACCGCCACAGAATTCAATTGAATCACCTGCCGTTACAACTCTTACAGTATTGCCGTACTTCTCACCAAAAAGTGCCATAGCACCGAGTTTCTTAGCTTCTTCAATCGGCATTTCCTCCATAGTAACGGGAATTGCTTTCATGATTTCGTTATTGACATAATTTTCAACCTGTGAAATTTCGTCATCTGTCAACGCACTGAAATGATTGAAGTCGAAACGACAAGCCTTTTCATTTACAAGCTGACCTGCCTGATGAACGTGGTCACCGAGAATTTTTCTTAATGCATACTGAAGAAGATGTGCAGATGTGTGATTTCTCATAATTGCACGACGACGGTTAACGTCAATCTGTGCCTTTACCTTATCACCCTTTGAGATACTGCCCGACGTTACTTCTGCAATGTGCATGAAATGACCCTCAGACTTCATTGTATCAAGAACTGTAACAACATCTGCGGAAGTTGAAATTACACCCGTATCGCCGACCTGTCCACCGCTTTCGGCATAGAAAGGCGTTCTGTCGAGTACTATAACAACGTCGTCACCCTCAACGGCTGTTTCAATTTCCTGACCGTCCTTGTAAATTGCAAGTACTTCTGAATCCGATTCATTATCCGTATAACCTGTGAACACGGTTGCAGGAGCGTCAACTTTAATACTGTTGTCTGCCCATGAAGAACCCGCTTTAGCGAGGTGGTCAGCCTTAGCCTTTGCACGCTGTTCCTTTGCAAGTTCCGTGAAACGTTCTGTATCGACTGTGAGACCCTTTTCTTCACATATTTCAATTGTAAGGTCTATCGGGAAACCGTAGGTATCTGAAAGTCTGAAAGCGTCATCACCTGAAAGAACGGTTTTGTTTTCTGCGGAAAGTTTTTCGGTGAACTGTGCAAGAAGTTCAGAACCCTTATCAACGGTTTTAGCAAAGGCTTCTTCTTCAACACCGATAATCTTTTTAATATAGTCTCTCTTTTCAGCAAGTTCAGGGTATGCACCGGCATTTTCATTTATAACCGTATCTGCAACTTCACAGAGGAAAGGCTTTTTGATACCCAACAGTCTGCCATGACGTGCGGCACGTCTTAAAAGTCTCCTGAGAACATATCCCCTGCCCTCATTGGACGGCATAATTCCGTCACCTACCATAAACGTTGTACTTCTGATATGGTTGGTTATTACACGCAGTGAAACATCTGTCTTATGATTTTCTTTATATTTTACACCTGCAAATTCAGAAACGTGTTTCATGATATTCTGAACTGTATCGACTTCAAATATATTGTCAACACCCTGCATTACGCAAGCAAGTCTTTCAAGACCCATACCCGTATCAATGTTCTTGTTCTTCATTTCGGCATAATTACCGTTGCCGTCGCTGTCGAACTGACTGAATACAAGATTCCATATTTCAATAATATTATCCTTGTCGCCCTCAGCCTCAAAACCTGCACGGTCAAGCTTTCTGTTCTCTGCCACACGGTCAAAGTGAATTTCGGAACAAGGACCGCACGGACCTGAACCGTGTTCCCAAAAATTGTCTTTTTTACCGAGACGTATTATTCTGTCATGAGGAATACCGATTTTATTTTCCCAAATCTGTTCAGCCTCGTCATCACTTTCAAAAATAGTAATCCAGAGTCTGCCTGCCGGAATTTCAAGAACTTTTGTAAGGAACTCCCACGCCCATTCAACAGCCTCATTCTTGAAATAGTCACCGAATGAGAAGTTGCCAAGCATTTCAAAGTATGTGCCGTGACGTGCAGTCTTGCCAACACTTTCAATATCGGGCGTTCTTA
>JAGAQS010000269.1 GCA_017622635.1 Ruminococcus sp.
GGATTCGCACTTCTGAATGTACATTTCTTCGACTGAAAAAATTTCGTCAACGTCAAGTCCGGTTTCAATTGCAGCACGTGCCATAATGGTTTCAAGTTTTATGAAAAAGTTTTTGCTGTGACGGAGCAGATGCGGAGCAAGATTTCCGGAACTTACGGACGGTATTTTAGTTGCACCGTCAATCAGTCCTTCAACGTCGCCGTTCATGACTTTTTTAATCATATCTTTTTCGATTGCATAGGAACGTATATTATTTATAAAAAGTTTATCACTTGTGTCAGAAACTTCATTTTCCTTGATACTGACAGAAAGGTTATTCTGTTCGGATTCTTTTATTCTTATGTCAGATATGTTGTACATGGTTTTGTTTACCGAAAAATTATATAAAATAATTGCCTGAATAAGCGTGTCAAGATGTATTCCCGAAAGGATTTTCATTGACGAGGAGAAAAGCGGAATATCACTGTTTTCAATACCAAGCAGAAAACCTATTTTATTACATTCATAATCTGAAAGTTTCAGTTCACTTACAGGACCTGTAACGAATTTGTACTGTCCGCAGTTGACAATGCCGTAATAAAAAATATTATCGTATACATAATAACTTATTTCTTCCGACTTTTTTATTATTTCGTCAAAACACAGCGAGACGGGGTCAACAATAAGGTTTGCGGTTGAATGAAAGAACACAGGTTCACTTTTATCGTAAAGCCTTACGGGAAATCCAAACATATTTGCAAACTGTCGGCTTATGTAAATATGTTCTTCCCGTGTGATACGGGAATTTTTTTCATTTTTCATAACTACAGCCTCTTTTCAGAAATATTTTTGTACATATATTATACTGCATTTCAGGAAAAAATTCAATAAAAAAATAAAATTTGCATAACAAAAAGATAATTTCCGTTACAAAAATGCAATACAAGTCAGAAAAAATATGATAAAATTAATAAGACTTAAAGAACGTTGTTTTAAAATAGTAAATCATTATATTATAGGAGGGCTTAAAATGCATTTAAAAAAACTCACATCAGGAATTATGGCTCTGATATGCAGTGCAGGAATTACAGCGTATATGCCGACTGTTGCAGAAAAGGCTTTTGCGTCGGAAGTTGTTGACAATGATTTTGAAGTAAACTATGACGGCTGGTACGGCAACAGTGATACAGTCAAACTTACAGCCGAAAACGGAACAGGCTACAACGGTTCAAGAGGCATGAACGTTTCGGGACGTACTTCTGTAAATGACGGTGCAAGTTCTTCAAAGGGATTCTATCTTTCGGGTGCTGTTGACTATCATTACAGTATGCAGGTATACAGTGAAACAGATGAAATTTTTCACCTGACTTTGCTTTGTATTGATGAGGAAACAGGCGTTGAAACAGTTATAAATCTTGCTGACAAAAAAGTCAAAGCAGGAAAATGGTCGGAAATTTCCGCAGATTACAAAGCACCTGCAAACAGTTATGAATTTAAATTAACTTTAAGTACGGACAGTACAAACGATTTTTCTTTTGATGATGTAAAAATTACATCAAAAGGCGGTATGTCTGCATATGCGGCAGGAGAAAAGGGACTTAAAGACGAATTTGCAGATTATTTTCGTGTAGGAAATATACTGAACGGCGGTACAGTTAAAAATTCTTCTATTACCGCAAATGTTATCAAGGATTATAACAGTATAGAATGTGAAAACGAAATGAAACCCGATGCTACACTTGTACAGTCACAGTGCAGTGGTACAAATATAGGAGTTTCACTCAATAATGCAGCTGCAATAATGGATTTCTGCGTACAGAATAACATTGCAATGCGTGGTCATACTTTTGTGTGGCACAGTCAGACTCCCGTATGGTTCTTCAAAGAAAATTTCAATGCCAACGGCAACTGGGTTGATTTGGCTACTATGGATAAGCGTATGGAAAGCTATATAAAGAATATGTTTTCTGCAATTGAAACACAATATCCTGAACTTAACCTTTTTGCTTATGATGTTGCAAATGAATGTGTCAGCGACGATTCCAACAGAACGGCTAATTTCGGTGGTGCAAGAGAACCCGGTGACAACAATACTTCCGGTGGCAAATCGGGCTGGGTACAGGTTTACGGCGACAACAGCTTTGTTGAAAAGGCTTTCACCTATGCAAGAAAGTACGCTCCCGAAGGCTGTGACCTCTATTACAATGATTATAATGAATACTGGGACCACAAACGTGATACAATATATAATATGTGTAAGTCACTCTATGAAAAAGGTCTGCTTGACGGTGTGGGTATGCAGTCACACGTTCCTGCCAATGCCACTGGTTTTGCGGGAACTGATTCATATATTCAGGCTATGGACAAATATCTTTCAATCGGCTGTGACGTTCAAGTTTCCGAACTTGACATATCACTTGAAAGCGGTAAATATTCACTTCAGGAACAGGCAGACAAATACAAGGCTATTTTCCAGCACGCTATGGACGTAAACACAAGCGGAAAGTATAACGGAAAAGTAACTCTTGTTGCGGTATGGGGTCCTAATGATGCTAACTCATGGCTTAAAGAGGGCAGTGATGCAC
>JAGAQS010000029.1 GCA_017622635.1 Ruminococcus sp.
CAACTCTTTTCTTCAGGTGTGGTATATATTATATCACATTTTTTATATGGGAGCAAGTTCTTAAATTTTATCAGGTGACTTGACATTTTGTGATATTTGCATTATAATAAAATAACAGCAATGTATACGGAAGTATGAAAGCCCGTCTCTGTACGCACAAGCATGGTTGTTTTCGGGATATTTCATATTTTTACAAAAAGACAGTATATTTAAAATCTGTACTCATTTCATCAAGGAGAACCAAAGTACAGCAACATTTTATATATGGCGTTAATTCCGGAGTACGCAATTCAGAATGATATCTGCCATAAAATTATTTCTGCCTATGAGTACAAAGTGTCGCCTATGGAAAATAATCCGCAGGCTGACTTTTACGAGCAATTTCTTCAGCACGTATGTACGGCGACGAAATGCCCGATGTCACAATACAGAAGGCAAAACGACTTATTAAAAGTATGTTGACGGAATCTTCATATTCCCGAATGCCTTTGG
The DNA here is from genome assembly GCA_017622635.1 of Ruminococcus sp. Classification (GTDB taxonomy): domain Bacteria; phylum Bacillota; class Clostridia; order Oscillospirales; family Ruminococcaceae; genus Ruminococcus. The sequence continues at coordinate 493 of JAGAQS010000029.1, forward strand.
AAAGTGCATAACGATTTCGGAGGAAATGATAATGGTAAATACACGCCTTAGAAAAGGTCGTCTGCTTATTACTATGTTCATAATCGCAGGTGTTCTTTTTACGGCTGACGCTCTGCGAAGAGTGTTTTTTATGAATACGGAACTTAATATTATAGTTGACAACGGTATCGTCAAAACATACAGCACGGGAGAAACTCCCGAAACAGACAATTCTGAAAATTACAACACGATAAACCAAGAAGAACTGCCCGACGGTTACGCCGAATCTGAAATATCTGCAACACAGCTTGTTTCGGGTACGCTTGTTTATGTTGATTATGAACACCCGTATGTCTCTCTTGATATGATGCCGGCAGTCAACCTTGTTTACTACAGAAATCAGTATTACACTCTTGTAAACGAAACAGACCCCGTTATTCTGAATGAAGAAGCCGCAACGGCTCTCAATATGATGATGGAGGATTACTATAAATCAACAGGACGTTCCAATTTTCTTGTTTATGGAACTACAGACACATATACGGGCGAGGGTTCTTACTGTCCGCAGTACTTCCCTGAATCAGCGACGGGAAATACTGTTGATTTGGCTGTCAATGTGGGGGCATCTGTACTTACTTATGACGGCTGTGACGACGAAAAATGGATAGTTGACAATTGCCACAATTACGGGTATATTGTAAGATACCCCGAAGGTAAATCAGATATAACAGGGACGGGCTTCTGTCCTTGGCATCTGCGGTATATAGGGCAAATTCATGCTTCAGCCATGAAAGACCTGCATCTTTGCTTTGAGGAATATATAGAATTTCTCAAAGGATATACTTTTGACCGTCCTTTCTCATATACCCTGAACGGTGCTATGTATGAAATATATTGCATCAGGTCAACGGGAGAAACAACGTCCGCATATGTGCCTGTTTCAAGAAATTACGTGATTTCAGGCACAAATACCGACAGTTTTATTATAACATCAATAAAATGCTGACAGCTTTTTTTCGTAATACACCATACGTTTCCCTCATATATATTTTATAAGAGGGAGGCGGTGAACTTGAAAAATGTTTTAAAAAAGATAACGGCGGTGTTTACTGCACTGCTTGCATCTATGCTGTTTATATCTGCTGACAATGTAGAAGATGTTCAGGAAAAATATTCGGCACATATTCTGATAGATGCACGTACAGGTGCTGTGCTTGATGAGTATAACTCTGATTTGCAGTTGAATGCAGGCTGGTTGGGCAAGCTGATGTCGGTGCTTCTGATAGCGGAGGATGAAACCATA
>JAGAQS010000270.1 GCA_017622635.1 Ruminococcus sp.
GCTTGTCCTTGCAAAAAGAAAACTGGAGGAGGCGTATAGGAAAGAAAACAGGTCTCCCGATAATGTACGTATAGCGATACAGAATATAGAGCGTCTTGATACTGCATGGGACGAAAATGACCGTGCGGACAGAATTTATATAAATTTCTGCAACCCTTGGGGAAAAAACAAACATAAGAAACGCCGTCTTACACATACCAGACAGCTTCTCAATTATAAAAAATTCCTGAAAGGTGAATTGTGGTTCAAGACCGATGACGACGAACTTTTTGAAGAATCGTTTGAGTATTTCCGTGAGGCAGGTTTTGAAATAAAATTTAAGACATATGACCTGCACAGTGAAACGGGAATTGAAAACTTTATCACTGAACATGAAAAAATGTTCACAGAAGAAGGCAAGAAAATAAAGTTTCTTATTGCAGAACCTGTCAGGGAGTAAAATTATGGAGATTGAGAAAAAAGGTAAAAATTTTTCTTTCGGTTTCGGTACTGCATATACGGCAGGTACGGGAAGTCTTTCGGATATGAAAAAAACCGATTCTGACGAAAGCAAAATTATTGAAAGATTCAGACAGAGAAAAAAGCTTAAGAAAAATATTAAGCTTATAGTAAAACATATTATGAAAAATAAATGACGGGAGGAATAAAATGTCCGATTCAATTCTTATAAAAAATATACGTGCGGTTGACACAAAATCCGATATTATTACAGACGTTTTTATAGACAACGGGAAAATTTCAGCTGTCGGTAAAGACCTGAACGTCAAGACAGACCGTGTTATAGACGGTACGGGGCTTGTGCTTATGCCGTCGCTGTTTGATATGCACGTACATTTCCGTGACCCCGGATTCACTCACAAAGAAGACATTCTGACGGGCTGTAACGCCGCACTTGCGGGAGGTGTTACGGGAGTTCTTGCAATGCCAAACACAAAACCACCCTGCGACAATCCCGAAACTATCAGATATATTATCGACAAGGCAAAAGATACGGGCGTTGAGGTTTACCCTGTCGGCTGTATTACAAACGGCATGAATGGCAGTGGGCTTTGTGATTATGAGGAACTTAAAAAAGCCGGTTGCATATGTATTTCGGACGACGGCAGACCCGTTGAAAATGCCGAATATATGCGTCAGGCACTTGAACTTTCAAACAAAAACGGTCTGCTTGTTGCATCTCACTGTGAGGATTTGAGTATAATAAACGGCGGTATCATGAACAAGGGAAAAACATCCGAAAAACTCGGTGTAAAAGGCATGGACAGAGCGTCCGAAGATTACATTACCGCAAGGGAAATTATACTTGCTTCTTCCGTAAATGCAAGGATTCATATATGTCACGTAAGTACGGAGGGCAGTACGGCAATTATCAGGTTTGCAAAATCAAGGGGAATAAAAGTCACCTGCGAAACCGCACCGCATTACTTTATGCTTACCGACGAACTTCTTGAAAAACGTGATGCGGATTACAGAATGAATCCACCGCTCAGAACTCCCGAAGATATACGTGCAATTATTGAGGGCATAAAGGACGGTACTATTGATTGTATCATCACCGACCATGCACCGCACGCAAAAGAGGAAAAAGCCGATTTTGAAAAAGCTCCGAACGGTGTTGTAGGTCTTGAAACGTCACTCGGTGCAACTCTCACGGCACTCTATCACACAGGTGAAATAACTTTGCAGAAAGCCGTTGAACTTATGTGTATAAATCCACGTAAAATACTGGGTCTTGAAGTTCCCGAAATTGCGGAGGGAAAAACAGCGGACCTGATTATTGCGGACATTGACAGAAAGTGGACTGTAAATCCCGACGAACTTCACTCAAAGTCACATAATACCGTGTTCAAAGGCATGACCCTTACAGGTAAAAATCTTATGACGATTTCAAAGGGCGTTATAAGATACGATAATTTATAATGAAAGGAAAGATTATATTATGTCATTTGACAGACTTATTGAAAAAATTATTGAAAAGAAAAACCCTACAGTCGTAGGACTTGACCCTAAACTTGAATACGTTCCTGCTTATTTGCAGAAGCGTTATCTTGAGGACGACGGCGGAACTCTCAAGGCTGCCGCAAAAGCTATTTTTGCGTTCAATCAGGCAATTATAGACGAAATTCACGACATAGTACCCGCTATAAAACCGCAGGCTGCTTATTATGAAATGTACGGACATTACGGTATAAAGGCACTTGAAAAAACAATCCGTTATGCCAAACTCAACGGAATGTTTGTAATCACTGACGGCAAGAGAAATGACATAGGTGCAACTATGGAGGCATACACAAATGCACATCTCGGCACTGTTAAGGTATGTGACAACGAAATAGAACCTTTTGCGGCAGATGCACTCACAGTAAACGGTTATCTCGGTACGGACGGCATTGAACCGCTTCTTAAAGTATGCCGTGAAAGAGACAAAGGTATATATGTACTTGTAAAAACTTCAAACAAGTCAAGCGGTGAAATTCAGGACATGAAGCTTGAAAACGGTACACCTATTTATGCACTTATGGGCGATATGTGTGAGAAGTGGGGTTCTGATACGATAGGAAAATACGGTTATTCGGCAGTTGGTGCGGTAGTAGGTGCTACATATCCCGAACAGCTTGCAGAACTCAGAAAAAGACTTCCGCATACAATGTTTCTTGTTCCCGGATATGGCGCACAGGGTGGCGGTGCGGAGGGTCTTAAAGGCGGTTTTGACGAAAACGGTCTCGGTGCTATCGTAAATTCTTCACGTGCCGTTATGTGTGCATACAAGAAAGAGGGTTGTGACGAAAGAGACTTCGCTAAGGCTGCACGCCGTGAGGCTATCCGCATGAGAGATGACATCTGTTCTTATATCAACCTTAAATAAAGGGGGATATTATGTATAAATTCAGACGAGCTACGGAAGATGAATTGTCTGCTCTTGAAAATATAGGATTCAGTAAACTTTGCAGTATATATGATTTAAAGGGTACAGACGAAAAATATGCACTTTTTTACGGAAAGCTGAGAACGGTTTTTGGCGAGCCGGATTATACAAGTGACGACTATGAAAGTATGTACAGTTATAATGTTATGGCAATCGGTGAAAACGGTGAAAGCTTTTATCTTGAAGTCTATCACGGACCAAGCGGTGCGGCTGTCGGCGGTAAACCCTTTGACATAAGCAAAGAACAGGAAGAAATATACATGAGTGCCGCCAATGAACTTATTGCATTTATTGAAAGTGCAGAACCGTCCGACTATGTATGGGAGGGCATTTATGAAGATATTCCGGTAAATGTAAAATATGCTGTCAAGGACGGCAAGGCTTACACTGAATCAGAATCCGCTGATTTTTAAAAACGCTTAAACGGCGGTTTTACAATGGCGTGAGACCGCTATGAATATATCTGAAGAAATGAAAGGAATGGTAAAAATTGTCATTATTCAACCAGAGTAAAAAGGCTTATCTTATGCTTGCCAACGGGCAGGTATTCGAGGGGAAAAGTCTTGGTGCCGAGGGTACTGTTATCGGTGAGGTTGTGTTCACAACGGGTCTCACAGGTTATCAGGAAACACTTACAGACCCCAGTTACTACGGACAGATTGTAACACAGACTTTCCCCCTTATAGGAAACTACGGTGTTAATCATGAGGACAATGAATCCGCAAAATCTTATGTAAGCGGTTATATTGTAAGGGAGGCTTGCGACGTTCCCTCAAATTTTCGCTGTGAGGGTGGTATCAGGGAATTCCTTTCAGAAAACAATATAGTCGGTATCTGCAATATCGACACAAGGCAACTGACAAGAATCATACGTGAAACAGGTGTAATGAACGGTGTTATAACTACGGAGGACGTTTATTCAAAGAAAGACGAACTTCTTGAAAAGGTACGTGCTTTTGAGGTGAAAGACGCTGTAAAAACCGTTACCGATACGCAGATTCACACATATTCGGAAGAAAACTCGAAATATAAAGTAGTACTTTTTGACTTCGGTTACAAGAGAAATATACGTCAGGAACTTGTAAAGCGTGGTTGTGAAGTCATAGTAGTACCTGCCAACACAACAGCAGAACAGGTTAAGGAAATAAATCCCGATGGTATAATGTTTTCAAACGGACCGGGAGACCCTGCCGAAAACGTCGAAATTATAGAGAACATAAAGGAAATTCAGAAACTCGGTATATCGATTTTTGGTATATGCCTTGGTCATCAGCTTATGGCACTTGCAAACGGCGGTAAGACTGAAAAACTCAAATACGGTCACAGGGGTGCAAATCAGCCTGTTATTGACCTTGAAAGCGGTCTGACATATGTTACAAGTCAGAATCATGGATATGCCGTTATAGGTGAGAGTATTCCTGCGGAAGTGGGACACGTTTCGCATATCAACGCCAATGATAAAACGTGCGAGGGTATAAGATATACTGCCGTAAACGCTTTTACTGTGCAGTTTCACCCCGAAGCTCACGGCGGTCCTCTTGATACCGCATATCTGTTTGATGAATTTGTTAAGACTATGGAAAGAGAGGTAGAATAATTATGCCACTCAGAAAAGATATAAAGAAAGTACTTGTAATAGGTTCAGGACCTATTGTAATAGGACAGGCTGCCGAATTTGA
>JAGAQS010000271.1 GCA_017622635.1 Ruminococcus sp.
ACACCGCATCAATGGAACAACCTGCTACAGAAGATATTATCCCCGAACACGAACGCCGTCGCAATGCAACTGTTTATATAATGTGCAACGACGAAAACGCTGATGATGTAAAATCCGTCCTTAACGCCCTCGGCGGTCTGAATATAAAAATACGACAATAATATTAAAACGCCTGATATTTTTTCAGGCGTTAAATTTATGCATAATACTTTAAACTCCTGCATAAAATTGACTATTCAAGCATTAATAATGACGGAGGTAAAAACATGATTTACAAACCCGAAGGCTGTCTCTTCAAAACAGCCGAAAACCAAAAGTATATATCTTCTGCCGAGGGACTTTCCGAAGCTATGGAAAAGGGAATTATCCTTGAGGCAAGAGCGAGTGTATGTGACAGTTCCCACAATCTTATAATTGACCTGCCGTGTGCGGAGGGGATTATTTTCCGCAACGACGGTGCTGTAGGTATTGAAGACGGTTCTACACGTGATATAGCACTTATATCAAGAGTAAACAAAATTGTATGTTTCAAAGTTGTGAATATATCATGTGACGAAAAAGGCAGGATTTCCGTACAGCTTTCAAGAAAAGCAGCACAGGAGGAATGTATTGAAAATTACATAAATTCCCTGTCGTCAGGCGATATCATAGACGCAAAAATCACACACCTTGAACAGTTCGGCTGTTTTGTCGATATCGGCTGTGGCATACCGTCACTTATACCTATAGACGCAATTTCGGTTTCAAGAATCTCCCACCCGTCCGACCGCTTTAAAAACGGTGACTTTATTCACGCCGTCGTCAAGTCAAACGAAAACGGCAGGATTTTCCTTACTCACAAGGAACTGCTCGGAACGTGGAAAGAAAATGCAGAACTTTTCAAATCGGGGGAAACCGTTTCGGGAATTGTACGCTCCGTTGAGGACTATGGAATTTTTGTCGAACTCGCACCAAACCTTGCAGGACTTGCAGAACCGAGAGAAGACATTCATGCAGGTCAGAACGTAAGTGTGTACATAAAGGCACTTATTCCCGACAAAATGAAAGTAAAACTTATTATCGTAGATACCTGTGAGGACTGCGAACGTTCGGGAAAAATAAAATATTATTACGATTCGGGCAAAATGAAACACTGGTGCTACTCAACAGAAGAATCAAACAAAAAAATAGAAACTGTATTTTCACAATAATAAAAAGGGACACCCAAACAGTGTCCCTTTTATGTATTTGTCAGAATGCAATTGTTTCAGCCATACGGTGAAGTTTTTCGTCATAGGACTTTTTCATTGCCAGTGCTTCCTGAATATCATAATCAACAAGTGCGTTGTCCTTGAGAGCAACAACACGGTTGCCTATACCCTGTTCAAGAAGTTCAACAGCATAGTTACCCATTCTTGTAGCTTCAACTCTGTCTCTGAGTGTCGGGTTACCGCCTCTCTGAACGTGACCGAGAATTGTAGCACGTGCTTCAATGCCTGTCTTTTCCTGTAAAATAGCAGCGATTTCCTGTGAATGACCAACGCCCTCAGAAACAACTACAACGAAATTCTTCTTGCCCTTAGCCTGCTTCTGAAGCATAGTCTTAGCGATAGCGTTAAGGTCGTAAGGCACTTCCTGTACAATAATATCGGTAGCACCACAGGCAACACCTGTATTTACTGCAATGTGTCCTGCACCTCTGCCCATTACCTCAACAACTGAGATTCTGTCATGTGACTGTGAAGTATCACGGAGTTTGTCAACGAGTTCCATAGCTGTATTCATAGCTGTATCGAAACCGATAGTATAATCAGTACATGAAATATCGTTGTCAATAGTTCCGGGAATACCTATACAAAGCATACCCATTGCCGAAAGGTCTGCCGCACCTCTGAATGAACCGTCACCGCCGATAACAACGAGACCCTCAATTCCGAGTTCCTCACACTTTGCCCTTGCCTTTGCAACGCCTTCTTCAGTTCTGAATTCAGGACATCTTGCAGTGTAAAGGATAGTACCGCCTCTGTGGATAATATCTGTAACACATCTTTCGTCCATCTGGAAAATATCGCCTGTAAGAAGTCCGACATAACCTCTGCGTACACCGTAAACTTCCATACCTTTGCTGAGAGCCGTTCTTACAACTGCTCTTACAGCCGCATTCATTCCGGGAGCGTCTCCACCGCTTGTTAATACCGCAATTTTCTTAATCATAAAAATTTTCTCCAATCTGCCGTCGGCATATTTTATAATCTGCAATCATGCAGTTAAATTCCATACATTTATATTCTACTACTTTATGGTGAAATTGTCAAGGGCATTTGCAGTATTTTTAATTTTTTTCACTGAATAAGCCCGATTGATGATACAGGGTAAATTTTTATCAATTCAGCATAAGTGGTACTGTTTATATCAAGACTTATTTTATTCTTGGGAGTAACCATTCTTCTAACGTCGGTAAGATAAAATACAACCGGTGTACTTCCTGAAAATTTCCTGCAAAGTTCCGTTATCGCCTGATTTGTAACCAGTCCGGCAAGACGCATTTTTATACATAATTTCATATTTGAAATCATGTGCGAAAAATCATTTTCACTCACAACAGAATCACATACAAGTGATATACTTTCGTCTTTCACGGATATTTTACCGTTAACAAAAACTATACCGTCATCTTTGAGATACGACGAACATAATTTGAAAAGTTCGGGAAAAACAACAGCATCAATTTCACCCGTTTCGTCGGAAAGAGTGAGGAAACACATTCTGTCGCCTTTTTTTGTGATGTGGTTTTTCCTGCTCTGTATAAGACACAGTAATTTTACGCTGTCACCGTCTTTTATTTCCGTACATGAATTTATTTTTTTGGTTTTCATAAGTTCAGAAATATATTCATAATCGGCAAGCGGACTGCCACTTAAATATATTCCTGCCGACTCCTTTTCCATTGACAGTAATTTTTTACGGCTGTATTCGGGAACGTTCGGAATTTTTATATTCATATCATCTGTATCAACGTTGTCAAGGAAATTAAGCTGACCGTCTATAACACCGTTACTGCCTGAACCTGACGCATCAACAATCATTTCATAATTTTCAAGCATCTGACGGCGGTTAAGTCCGAGACCGTCAAAAGCCCCTGCCGTTATCATACTTTCAATTGCCTTTTTATTGAGGTCACGCCCCTCCATACGTTCACAGAAATCCTGCAAACTTTTAAATACACCTCTAACCCGTCTTTCTGCGATAATTCTTTCGGCAAGACCAACACCGACGTTTTTCAGTGCAAGAAGTCCGAAATACATTTTTCCGCCACGATACGAAAAACCTTTGATACTCCTGTTTACGTCGGGACGCACTATCTCTATACCGTAAGAACGACACATATTTATATATTCGGCAAGTTTTCCCACAGATGACGACATAACACTTGACATAAGTGCCGACATATATATACCTCTGTAATGATATTTCAGGTATGCCGTCTGATATGAAAGACACGCATAAGCCGTTGCATGAGACTTGTTGAAAGCATATGACGCAAAACTTATCAGTTCGTCAAAAATTTCGTTTGCCGTATCTTCCGAAACGCCGTTTTTTTCTGCACCTTTTACAAAACTTTCACGTTCATGCAACATTACATCATGTTTTTTCTTTGCCATTGCACGACGTACAATATCCGCATGACCGTATGAATATCCCGCAAGTTTACGGCATATTTCCATCACCTGCTCCTGATACACTATACAGCCGTATGTTTCTTCAAGAATGTCTTTCAGAAGCGGGTGCTTATACTGTACCTTATCGGGATTATTCTTGTTTTCTATGTAAAGCGGTATCGACTTCATAGGTCCGGGACGGTAAAGCGAAAGCATTACTATCAAATCTTCTATGCGTTCGGGTTTAAGTTCTGTAAGGCACTTTGTGATTCCCTCACTTTCAAACTGAAATACTCCGCACGTATCACCGTCGGCAAGCATTTTGTAAACGTCCTTATCGTCAAGAGGTATTCTGTCAATATCAAAGTCAGGCACTGTGCGGTGAATTTCTTTCACGGTATCACGTATTATTGTAAGGTTACGCAGACCGAGAAAATCCATTTTCAGAAGTCCGAGCGATTCAAGAATATTCATTGTATACTGTGTAACAACAGTACCGTCGTTTTTCTGAAGCGGAACAACGTCACTCAAAGGTACAGCTGAAATTACAACACCTGCCGCATGGGTTGAGGAATGTCTCGGCATACCCTCTATTTTAAGTGCAAGGTCAATCAGCCTTTTGACAGAACTGTCCGAAACATACATTGAATGAAGTTCTGCCGATTCCCTTAAAGCTTCGTCAAGAGTACTGCCTGTGTCAATCTGTTTCGCCACATTATCGCATACTTTATACGGCATACTCAGTACACGTCCAACGTCACGAACAGCCGCCTTTGCTTTAAGTGTATCAAATGCTATTATCTCGGATACCCTGTCACTGCCGTACTTCTGTACCACATAATCCTTTACTTTCTGCCGTCCCTCAATACAGAAATCAATGTCAAAATCAGGCATACTGACACGTTCAGGATTAAGAAAACGTTCAAAAAGCAGACCGTATTTAATGGGGTCTATACCCGTTATGCCGATACAGTAGGCACACAGACTTCCTGCCCCTGAACCCCTGCCCAGTCCTACGGGAATTTTGTTTTCCCTTGCGTATCTGATAAAGTCCCACACTATCAGAAAATAATCAGTATAGCCCATTTTTATAATTACAGAAAGTTCGTATTCCATTCTTTCCGTTACGTTTTCAGGCGGATTAATACCGTACTTTTCATACATACCCCTGAAACACAGTTCACGCAGATATACTTCATTGTCAGTCACGCCCACAGCCGTAAATTTCGGAAGTTGTATATTTCCGAACTCAAATGAAACATTACAGCGTTCAGCAATAAGAGCCGTGTTTGTAACAGCCTCCTCATGACCGCTGAAAAGCCGTGACATTTCGTCCGCCGACTTGACATAAAATTCTTCTTTCTCAAAACTCATTCCGTTTGGTTCACCGAGAATTTTGTTGGTCTGTATACAAAGAAGAACGTTCTGCATTTCGGAATCACTGCGGTTTATATAGTGGCAGTCATTTGTTGCAACAAGAGG
>JAGAQS010000272.1 GCA_017622635.1 Ruminococcus sp.
GGGCAGACTTCCTTGAAGGCGGTGGAAAAGTTCACCTCAACGACAAACAGGCTCTTTCATACGCACGTATAAGATATGTCGGAAACAGTGATTTTGAACGTACAAGCAGACAGCGTGAAGTCTTTAAAAAACTCATACCGAAAGCAATAAACCCAATTGCAATCGGACGAATCGCCAAAAGCGTAATACCCAAAGTCAACACAAATATGTCATCTATGGGAATGTATCTCCTCTCACTTAGGCTTCCCACATCAATACGATATGATGTGAAACAATTACAGATACCGGCAGACAATACTTTCCATCCCGAAGATATATGGTTTGACGACGGTTCTGTACAGTCCGTTTTACAGGTTGACTTCAACGCAAACTACAACATTATTTCAGAAGAAATTTTCAGCCACTAATATTAAAGCTCCGAATATAATCGGAGCTTGTTTTTTATTTGTTTGTCATTTCGATAAGTTTTCCAAGACAGGACTCAAAACAGCTTCCGTACCACATTTCGTCAAAGTACGGAACAGTTGCCTTTATACATTCAAGCGTATAATTTACCGCAATATCAAGAGTCTGCTGAATGTTTTTTCCGAGAGTCACAGCACCCGTGAAAACACTTGCGAAAATGTCACCTGTTCCATGTACGGAACGGTCTATATTTTCGTTGAGTGAATAATAAAATTTATCGTTTACGGAATCATAAGCGACTGCACCCTGTTGACTGCCGTCGAAGTGAACACCTGTAAGAACGGGCGTTTTACAGCCAAGCCCCGCAAGTTTACGCAGTACGTTTTCAACATAAGCCTTGTCGTAATTTTCAGTATACGGAATACCGAGCATGAAAGAAGCTTCCGTCATGTTTGGAATTATATAGTCAGCCTTTGAACAGAGTTCAGCCATTTTTACGGCAAATTCGTCTGTAAAGCCTGCATAGAATCTACCGTTGTCACCAAGAACGGGGTCAACAACTATGAAATTATCGTCCGTTCTGAAATCGTCAAAAAATTTCGACACAATGCTTATCTGTTTTTCAGAACCGAGATAACCCGTGTAAAGTGCATTGAATTTCAGATTAAGCTTTTTCCAGTGGTCAGCGATATCGGGGATATCGTCAGTCAGGTCACGGAATGTATAGCCCTCAAATCCTCCCGTATGTGTCGAAAGGACGGCGGTAGGGATAACAGCCGTTTCAATTCCCATTGCCGAAATAATAGGAAGTGCGACGGTAAGCGAACATTTTCCGAAACAGGAAATATCCTGAACAGTAACAACTTTCTTCATAATAAAACCTCTCCTTTTATGTGTTGATTTTATTATAGACTATTATGAAAATTCTGTCAATGACCAGTTTCGCATTTTATTTGCATATCAGTTTTACCACACATCAACCATTTTGTAGCTTATCCAACCCGTTTTACCGTCGTAATAGCTTATCTGATACCAATAGTCATTTGCATTACCTATAATAGTAAAAGTCGTACCGCCTGAAAGTGTTTCGATATTGTCCGTCTTGCTGGGCGTATAGTTAACCCACGCCGTCATACCGTCTTTCACCTGTCCCTGAGTTGCATTGTAGTTTATTTTCTGCACTTCATTCTTTCCGACAGCCACATAACTCTGACTTACATATCCGTGCA
>JAGAQS010000273.1 GCA_017622635.1 Ruminococcus sp.
GGCGATTGTCTTGTGTTCCGCACCGTGATACTCATACTGACGGCGTATATCTTTCATAAGACTGACCAACGCCATATATCCCACGAAAATAGCTATTTTTACAATGCCCTCCAGTACTGAGCGTATTATTCTGTGTTCTTCAATTCCCGAAATAAGACCTATTATTATTTTAGGAAGAAAAATAAAAAGTCCGACTGCAAGAACTATGCCGAGCAACATACCTATATACAATACAATGTCGAATATTCCCGAATTTTCTTCTGCCTTTTCTTCCTCCGTGAGCTGTTTTTCGGCGGACTTCATCATGTATTTATAGCCTTTTGTCATGGACGTTACAAAACTTACACAGCCTCTTACAAGAGGGGTTTTTTTGTACCAAGGGGCATTTTTTCCGTTGTTTTCGTCCCACGTCTCAAGGTCTATAGAACCGTCGGGAAGTCTGCACGCCATTGCTCCCTTGTTCGGACCAAGCATCATTATTCCCTCAATGAGAGCCTGTCCGCCTATTTTTGATTTGAATTTTTCACTACACTGTGAATCGTTATTTTTTCCCATTTAATTTCTCCTACTGTGTTTTGGCAGGAAGTGTAATTTTAACTGTTGTTCCCTTACCCTCTCCTGCACTGGAAATTTCCATAGTTCCCTCATGCATGGCAATGATTTCGTCCGCAACCGCCAGACCTATTCCCGAACCACGCCTTGTATGATTGGCTTTATAAAATTTTGTCTTTACTTTTGACAAATCCGATTCCTTTATACCACAACCCGTATCAGAAACGGTGACTACAACGTTTCCGTCCGCTTCGGACGCATTTATTGTTACGGTATCACCTGCCGACGAATATTTCACCGCATTGTCGATTACGTTTATAAAAACCTGCCTTATACGGTTTTTGTCACCGAAAACAAACGGCAGCATTTCGGGGTCGTTGTATACTATCTTTATATCTTCACGCCGTGCCTTGTCACTGTAAATAAGAACAGCGTCACCAAGTTCTGCGAGTATGTCCATATTAGCCGCATGAAGTGTAAAGTGTCCGCTCTGCATACGTGAAAAATCGAGCAGTTCCTCAACCATCTGTGAAAGCCGTTCTGTTTCGTTTACTATAACGCCCACGCCTTTTCTGACAGTATCGGGATTTGACTCGCTGTCAATCATCAAAGTTTCAGCCCAGCCTTTTATAGCGGTAAGGGGTGTTCTGAGTTCATGTGAAACGGAAGAAATAAATTCATTCTTCATTGCTTCTGCGTTGGAAAGTTCGTCTGCCATATGATTTATCGCCATACATAAATCACCGATTTCGTCGTTGCTGTTATTGCTGATACGCACGGAAAAATCACCTATTGCAAACTTCCTTGCTATACTGCTTATCTGCCGTATCGGCTTTACAATGGAACTCGCAAAATAAAGACCTGTAATCACAATTATCAGTATAATTGCAAAACATACCGCAGTTACGACAATGGCACTTGATTTTATTGTGTTGTCAATTTCGGTAAGCGATGTAACCATACGCACGGAACTGTATTCACTGTTGAACGAAGAAATAGGAACGGAAACGGCAAGAATCTTTTCACCGCCAGGCAATTTTCCGACGTATGAACCCTCACCCGAATCCATAGCCTCCTCATAGTCGGGCATGAGTATGTTTTCATCGGGAGAGAATCCCGAAGAAGTAAGCACAACCCTGCCTTTTGAGTTTATCGCCATCAGTTCTATTTTGTCCTTTTCGTTGAACGTTTCAAGCATATTACGCATTTCCGCCGAAAAATTCGCCGAGTTGTCCTGTGAATGAATACTGAGGACACTTGTGACGGCGTTTATTTTTGAAACAAGGTACTGTTTTGCCGAACTGTAGAAATAACTTTGTATGGCGTAAATGAATATCAGGTCAAACACAACCATGACAAGTATCACAACACCGAAGTTATTGAGAATCCAGCGTCTTGTTATACTTTTTTTAGCCATTACTGAGTATCATTCCATTTGTAGCCGTATCCCCATATAGTAATTATATACTTGGGGCTTGACGGTTCTTCCTCTATCTTCATACGGATTCTTCTTATATTTACGTCAACAATCTTGTCGTCACCGTAATAACTTTCACCCCATATGTGATTGAGAATACTTGCACGGTCAAGGGCGGTATTTTTATTGTTCATAAAAAATTCAAGTATCTGATATTCAACCTGTGTCAGTTCAATCGGAACACCGTTTTTTGTAACGGTACGGCTTTTGAGGTTCAGAACAAAAGGTCCCGACTCAATAAGCGACTGTTTTTCATTTTTTATAAAACTCATGCACACACGCCTGTAAATAGCGTCAACCCTTGCCGTAAGTTCAGACGGTGAAAAGGGTTTTGTTATATAGTCGTCAGCACCAATCATCAGACCGCTTACCTTGTCCATTTCCTGAGTACGTGCGGTAAGCATTATAATGCCTATTGTAGAACTCTTTTCACGTATTTTCTTACACACCGTGAAACCGTCGATACCCGGCATCATTATATCAAGCAGGACAATATCAAAATTTCCGTGTTCCGTCTCAAAAATTTTCAAAGCAGCTTCACCGCAGTCAACGTCAACAACGTCATATCCCGCACGCTTTAAATTTATAACAACAAATTCACGTATGGTTGCCTCGTCCTCACAAATAAGAATACGCTTCAATTTTTTTCAGCTCCTTTTTACAAATTACACTTATTCCCTGAATTTAAAACCAACCGCCACATCTCCCGACGAAACCGAAAGACCGTCATCATTTTCATCGTCCGAAACAGGTATATATGCAAGATATGCCGAATCACCTTTAGTACGCATAAGCATATATCCGTTTGAAATTCTGTCCTCTTTCGAGGGGGTATCCTCTGCGAAATAAATACGCAGAAGTTCACGTCCTGCATTTCCGTCCTCATAGGCACAGAAAACTATTTCGTCGTTCACATAGTCACTTCTTACTGTAACGCTGTTTCCCCACTTTTCAGGAAATACAAAAATATATCCGTCATTTATACTGTAATATGAAGAATATTTCTTTTCAAGTCTGTCATCATCATTTATAAAATACCAGTCTGTAATTTTCATCTGTTCACTTTCGGAAACGTCTTCATAACCCGGAGAAATTGACTGCACGGGTATTTCAAGAATACCGTCCCCGTCAATGTCAAAAGACGTACAACCCGCAGGTCGCACCGTGAATATTGATTCTTCCGAAGTGGAAAAAATTTTTTTCAGACCCGTATCGTCCATATATATCACATCTGTCTGTACAAGACCGTTACCAAGAACCGCATCTATATAAAGACCTGTTCTTTTACTGTCAATACTGCCATA
>JAGAQS010000274.1 GCA_017622635.1 Ruminococcus sp.
CCTCCGATTCAAATACTTTCAGTCCCATACCCGAAAGTTCAGACATTAAAAATTCACGTTCCTTTCGGACAAATTCAACGGTAGTCAATAAATAATCCTTTTCGTCAAGTGCGGAAATTCCGCCACGCTGTGCAGGTACGGAAACACTCCAGTACTGACCGTTACGCCGTACTTTTTCCGCAAGTTCTTCACTTCCGAAAACGGCGTAACCAAGCCTTAAACCTGCCATAGCATAAATTTTTGTGAACGCTTTGAGTATTATAATATTATCGTTGAGAAAATTACGTAAACTTTTATTTTTACCGTCAGTTACGAACCCCATGAAACATTCGTCACACACAAGAATTATATTTTTTTCAAGACACTTTCCGGCGATATTTTCCAGTAAATTTATATTTATTGTTTTACCCGTCGGATTGTTCGGACTGCAAAGAAAAACAATGTCCGTATTAAAATCAAGACAGTCAGCAAAATCCGCCGTAACATCAAAGCCGTTTTTTTCGGACAGAATATACTCCGTGATTTTACAGTTGTTTTCTTCCAGTGCCTTTCTGTACTCCGTAAAGGACGGTGAACAAATAACGGCGTTTTCCGGTCTGACCGCCGAAATAATTCTGTATATCAAATCGTCCGCACCGTTTCCGCACACAATATGCTTTGTCTTTTCATACTCCGAAATTTTTCCCACAAGTCCGGTACATAAAGGGTCGGGGTAAACATCACAAAAGTCAGCCGATTCAATAACCGCATTTTTCACACTTTCAGGCATTCCGAGAGGGTTTATATTTGCCGAAAAATCCAGATAATTTTTATATTTATATATATTTCCGCCGTGTCTGTCGGTCATATGAAAATACCTCCGAAAACCGTTATTCTGAAAATCATTCCCAGTACAAGCACAATGACCGACGTTAAATACATCAGTTTATTTGCACGCCGTATATCTTCGTTTTCAATCGGTCGAACATCGTCACCTATGAACTGCTTTTTGTGGAGTTCACCGAAATAATAAGCGTCGCCTGCAAGCTGTACGTCAAGTGAACCTGCACACACGGACTCAGTCTGTGCGGAATTTGGACTTGCATGATTATGCCTGTCACGTCTCCATATTTTGTACGCATTTTTACCGTTGAGACCAAGTACAAACGACGCAAAAATCATAATAACCGCCGTAATCCTCGACGGCAGAAAATTAAGAACGTCGTCAAGTCTGGCGGAAAAACGTCCTATATCGGCGTACTTCTCATTTTTATAGCCAATCATGGAATCCATTGTATTTACCGATTTATAGAAGAATCCGCCGACTGCCCCGAACAGTGACATATACATCAACGGTGCTGTCACGCCGTCGGACGTATTTTCTGCAACCGTTTCGACAGTGGCTTTTATAATTCCTTTTTCGTCAAGTACGTCTGTATCACGTCCCACTATCATTGAAACCGCATAGCGTGCCTTTTCGGTATCATTTTCCTGTAAGGCATTGTAAACTTTCATACTTTCGGTTTTAAGGCACTTCGGTGCAATCATGTAATAGCACATTATCCCTTCAATGACAATTCCGAACCATGTGTTAACTTTATAACAGCCGTACAGTATTGCAAGCGGTACTGCAACCGAAATGAGAATGACTGTCAGTGCAAGTACAACACCGCCAAGACGCAGTTTGTCGGACATGGTTTTTCTTACCTTTTTTTCCATACATGAAATAAGCCTGCCTGTTGCTCTTATCGGGTGCGGAAGTTTATAGGGGTCGCCTAACAGACAGTCAATAAAAAAACCCGTCAGCAAAGGCAGAACCAAAACAATATTATTCATATTTCCTCCAGTATTGTTATTTTTCCGTCAATGTATTCCGTAACAAAACCGTGACCGTTTTCAACCTGAAAATCATAGTAGTCCCTTTTCGGAACGGCGAATTTTTCCATAACCGACATAATTGTACCGCCATGTACTACGAACGTTATATTTTTACTGTAATATACGACGGAACATCTTCCGACGGCTTTCAGAAAAGTTTCCGTACATCTTCTGCGGAAATCATACGGATTTTCACCGTTCGGAAAAGTGTCCGTGCCGTTGCTGTCAATCCACTTCTGATAGTCAGGATTTCCCGAAAGTTCAACATAATTCCTGTCCTCAAAGTCACCGAAATCACATTCACGCAAATCGTTATATATAAGTACTGTTCTTTTCGGATAAATAATTTCAGCCGTCTGAATACAACGTTTCATAGGACTTGAAACTATTACATCACATGACGGATATCTGTAGTTTTTTATTTCTTCTATGCCCTCCGCACACAACGGTTCATCGGTTCTGCCTATGTATCTTTTTTCAAGGTTTCCGACGGTTTTTCCGTGACGTATAAAGTTAATTTTCATATCTTTGTACCCTTTATATATATGCCGATTCCGCATATCACCCTGACAACAACAGACGATTTTTCCGCAATGATACAACCGCACTTTCCGCACATCTCACGCCATTCCCTTTCACTTTTTTCAACCGGTACTATCCCGCACCCGACTTCATTCATAATAACAGTAATATCACCGTTTTCCGAACAGAGTTTCAAGGTAAATTCAACAGG
>JAGAQS010000275.1 GCA_017622635.1 Ruminococcus sp.
CGGGAAAACAGCTCCTACACCTAAGTAGTCTGCACCGTCCGCCTGTGCTTTCTGTGCCTGTTCAACGGTCTTTGCGGTTGCACCTATAATAAAAGCCGTATCGGTCTTTGCACGTATTTCAGCTACGGACGTATCTTCAAGCCCGACGTGTACACCGTCTGCACCGCTTGCCAAAGCAACTTTGTAATCGTCGTTAATTATAAGCGGTACGCCATATTTATTGCAAACCTCACGAATTTCCACCGCTCTTGAAACGTACTCTTCAAAACTTATATTCTTTTCACGCAACTGTACGCAGGTAACACCGCCCTTTATAGCCTGTTCAACCGCTTCTGTCAGACTCATTCCGTTGAGATGTGTTCTGTCGGTCACTGCATAAAGACAAAGTATATCTTTATTAAACTTCAATTTATATCACTTCCTTTCTTAATTGTCTTATATATTCATCAGGATTTTCGCACATCATAAATCCGCTCATTATACAGGCTCCGTCTGCTCCCGCTTTTGCAACAAGATTTATATTATCGGCATTTATTCCGCCTATTGCGTAAACGGGAATTTTTACCGCATTGCAGACCTGTTTCAAAAAGTCAAGTCCACGTGGTGCAAGACCCTTTTTGCAGTCCGTTTCAAAAATATGACCTGCTATAACATAGTCAACGCCCATTTTTTCAGCCTCTACCGCCTCGTCAACCGAATGAACCGAAACACCCGCAAGATTAATAAAATTCATATCTGCCAGCCGAATATGCTGTAACATCGGCATTGTCATGTGAATATTACTGAACCTGTCAAATTTCCTGTACATACTGCATGGTACACTATATTTGTCACTTATTTTAAGTATCTTAAAAGCTGTTTTAACATAGTCGTCATCTTTGCAGTCCTTATCACGAAACATTATCCTGTCAGGTTTTGCAGACGCTATTTTTTCAATTCTCGTCAGAAAATCTTCACGACAAAGTTTTCTGTCAGTCACGCATATAATCTTAAACATAAATATAGTCGTTCAGCACAGGCTGTAAACCCTCGTCAGACATATCACTGTACATCTGTTTAAAACTTCTGCCGTCACTTATTTCAAACTGTTCGTCACCCTCTGCGGAACTGTTCTCCTTTCCCGTGTACTTGCTTTCGTGGTCACCGATACCCGTTGAAACGCCTGCCGAAATTTTTGTCGCACATATCTTTACTATACCGTTTCTGAAACTCTCACTTTCCCTCGACGATACTGTAATACCACAAAACGGCAGGAAAATTCTGTAAGCACAAAGTACCTGACAAAGCTGTTTTTCGTGAACATCAAGCGGATTTATTTCCGCATTGTTTACAATGGGTCGCAGTCTCGGACACGAAAGCGATATTTCGGCATGAGGGTATTTCCTCTGTAAATAATAAACGTGCAAAGCACTTGCAAGAGCGTCTTTTCTGAAATCCGAAAGTCCAAGCAGTGCAGAACACGCTATACCACGCATACCGCCCATTAATGCACGTTCCTGTGCATCGAAACGATACGGGAAAACTCTCTTGTGTCCCATAAGGTGCAACTGTTCATAACGTTCACTGTTATATGTTTCCTGAAAAACCGTCACATAATCAACACCGCATTCGTGAAGATATTTATATTCTTCAGTGTTTACGGGATAAATTTCTATTCCTACCATACGGAAATATTTACGTGCAAGCTTACAGGCTTCGCCGATATATTCAATACTGCTCTTTGAATGGCTTTCACCTGTCAAAATCAAAATTTCCTCCATACCGCTTTCCGCAATGACCTGCATTTCCCTTTCAATCTGTTCCATACTGAGTTTCATACGCTTTATATCGTTGTAACAGTTGAAACCGCAGTAAATACAGTAATTTTCACAGTAGTTCGCTATATAAAGCGGTGTAAACAGATATACGGTGTTTCCGAAATGTTTTCTTGTTTCAAGACGTGCCTTTTCCGCCATCTGTTCAAGAAACGGTTCAGCCGACGGTGACAACAATACTTTAAAGTCCTCAATTGTACAACGTTCATGTTCCAAAGCGGATTTAACGTCATCTGCCGTATATGAATTATAGTCATAACTTTCCATAGCTGACAGAACTTTATCACGTATATCTGAATTTATTTTCTCCATGCCGTCCATATACTCCATATGGTTTGTACGGACAGACGGGTTATTTTCAAGTTCGTGCTTTCTTTTCAATGCACTCTCCGAAAGTTTGTCCGAATCAATAAAATAATTATTCTCCATATTTTTTCACCTCAGTCGTGCAGAAATCCCGTAAGTGAATCAGATGCAGACGCTCCCCTTGTGAGAACACGTCCGAGTCCCGACAAATAAGCTTTTCTGCCTGATTCAACAGCCTGTCTGAAAGCCTCAGCCATTAACGGCAAGTCCCCTGCTGTTGCAAGAGCGGTATTGCACATTACGGCAGATGCACCCATTTCCATAGCTTCAC
>JAGAQS010000030.1 GCA_017622635.1 Ruminococcus sp.
AGGTATAATGCTGATTGAGGGCATAGTATCCATGAAAACCTGATACCCCCACAACAAATAAAACAGGTATGTTCTTGTATACATGAATATGCCTGTTTTTGTTTTATTATGACTTAAAATTCTGTTTGTTTTATGCAATATGCCGAATTATCGAGATTTATGTTTTTTTTAGATATATTCAGCTTGACAATGTGATATTTTTGTGATAAAATTTTGAAAGAATATTTTTATACGGAGGTTATATATATATTATGGCATTTTGTCCAAACTGCGGAAAAGTAATTCCTGACGGTACGGTCTGTGACTGTCAGATGCAGGCACAGAATAATTCACCTGTTCCGCCGACAAATAACAAAAAACAGCTTCTGGTTGTAGGAATATCGGCTGTTGCCGTTATTGCTGTACTCTGTCTTATTGTCTCATCTTTAGGCGGAGGATACAAAGAACCTATAAAAGATATTGTAAAGGGATTTAACAAATGCAACTGTGAAAAAATAATTGATGCAACAATGCCAAAAGAGTATCTTAAAGAACTTAAAAAAGACCTCAAGGACGATGACGAAGACTGGGACGACTACATAGACGACGCAAACGATTATCTTGAAGATGCAAAAGACGACATTGAAGATATTTACGGAAAAAATACAAAGATTTCTGTAAAGTTCCTTGACAAGAAAGATGTAAAAAAATCCGACATGAAAAAAATTGAGGAAATGTATGACGATTTTTATGATGTAGAAGTAAAAAAAGCTTACAAGGTTAAAATTGAAATGGAAATCAAGGGAAAAGATGATGAAGATTCCGAAAAAAATTGGCTCTATGTCGTAAAGATAAAGGGTGATGGCTGGAAAATTTCTACATATGGCGATGAAAGCGGTCTGACTGATTTGGTTGACTTCTAAAATTAAAATGCTGTCTGAAAAAGACAGCATTTTTCATTTTTTTGAACACTCGGAACATATACCGTAAAAAACAGTCTGCGACGGGTCAACCTGAAAACCGTGATGTTCAAAAATATGACGGTTTATATCAAGCAGACGTTCACAGTTGAGGTGAATAAGCTGTCCGCAGACCGTGCATTTAAGGTGAAAATGCTCGTGACATTCCCTGCGGTTGTCTATATACTGGTAACAAGCTCCTGTTTTTCCATCAAAATTGTACCGCCGAACCTTTCCGACTTCAACAAGCTTGTCAAGCTGACGGTATATTGTCGCAGTTCCGACGGGTGTTCCCTCTGCCGTGAGGAATGCACTTATTTCCTGCACATTTGTATGTTTATCCTTATTTCTCACAAGATAATCAAGCAGTTTTTCCTTTTGTCTTGTCTTGTATCCCGAATCCTGTTTCATATTGCCCTCCGAAATGAGAATCACTTTCAATTTCACATTTTATCATGTTATTATGATTTTGTCAATAGTATATATGTATTTTTTCCGTTGGTTTGAAATTTTATTTTATTATACAGCAATATGCACAAATAACGTCAATACTTCTGTGAAAACCATTGACATTCAGTTTCGTATTATGTATAATATTATAGGTAATAAAGAAATCAATACGGAATAAGTAAAATATTCCGGAAAAGGAGTACACAATGGCTACAAAAAAAGTTTTGAATGTCGGAAAAATAATGGTGCTTTCAGGTGCAGTCATAATACTTGTAATGGTTGCAGTACTGTGCGGTTATTTTCTGAAGGAAACACATGACAAAAAAACATCATCAGACATACCGATTCCGCAGACAACAATGATGGCAAACGAAGTTGTCCCCGCTACAACGGAATCAACAACAACCACTACCGCACAGACAACCGTTTCCACAAGTACTACCACAACGGCAGTATCGGGAACAGTGACAAACGCTCTCACAGTAAGAGGTGACGGAGAATTTCAGGAGTATGTAATTAAACTTGCAAATCCTGAACTTAACATCTATTCAGAACCGTCATACGACAGTATGGTTCTCGGTGTTATCACAGACAGAGGAAGCTACACTATTACAAAGGAAATGACTGACGACGACGGAAACAAATGGGGTCTCCTTGAAACCGATTCAGGCTGGATTAATATTATTGACGCAAGAAAAGCAGACCCGAATGACCCTACATACAACATAACAAACAACAATGACGGCAATGAAAACGACAGAACCAACGGTAACAACAATAATAACAACAACTCTAACAGCAACAATCAGAACGGCAATGCAAACGGC
>JAGAQS010000276.1 GCA_017622635.1 Ruminococcus sp.
TACAAAATCAGCGACCCCCTGCTTTTCTACACAAACGTATGCGGAAACGTTGCCAGTGCGTATACACGTTCAAATATAGACCAACAGTTAAAATCGGAATTTCTGAACGCACTCAATCCCGCATTTGCAAAACTTTCACAGTCGGGTCTCAGATATGACGAACTTCCGCTACATACCGTTGAACTCTCCAACGCTATGGGCAGTGTACTTTCTCCGCAATGGAACGAAAAGAGAGGTCTTGAAATTGTTTCCGTAGCTATTAATTCAGTGACGATTTCAAAGGACGACGAAGAAAGAATCAAGAGATTTGAAGATACGGCATGGAACAGAAACGCAACCAATGCCGCCGCCACACTTATAAATGCTCAGGCTGACGCAATGACGGCAGGTGCAAGAAATGCAGGCGGTTCAGCTATGGGACTCTACGGAATGAACATGGCTCAGCAGGCAGGCGGATTTAATGCACAAAGTCTTTTCCAGATGGGAGTACAGCAACAGCAGAATAATGCTAATACATGGAAATGTTCCTGCGGTACGGACAATACAGGTAAATTCTGTGCAAACTGCGGAAAACCAAAGCCTACCGCTTCAGGTACATGGAAATGTTCGTGCGGTGCTGAAAATACGGGCAAGTTCTGTGCGGAATGCGGTAAGCAAAAGCCTGCCGTTTCGGGTACTTGGAAATGTTCATGCGGTGCTGAAAATACGGGCAAATTCTGTGCGGAATGTGGTAAACCTAAACCGTCGGCTAAAATATACCGTTGTGACAAATGTGGCTGGGAATCGTCCGGTATTGCAAATATGCCGAAGTTCTGCCCCGACTGCGGTGACCCGCTTGACGACAATGACATACTATAATTAAAATACAAAAGGTGCAGTATTTTTTGTACTGCATCTTTTTTATATTTAAAATAAATAAATGTGTATTGTTTCGGTTGACAAATTATCATTTTTAATATATAATAATATTAATTGGTTTTCTGAACCTTAAAAACAGATTTTCAATTAATTGAATATTATAAATTGGAGGAAAAAATTTATGTGCGGAATAGTCGGCTTTACAGGAAGCAAACAGGCTGCCCCCATTCTGCTTGACGGTCTTTCAAAACTCGAATACAGAGGTTATGACTCGGCAGGTATTGCAGTACGTGACGGCAAAAACGAAACGGAAATAGTAAAAACAAAGGGAAAACTCAAGGCTCTCAAAGAAATGACAAACGACGGCGAAGCTGTAAAAGGCTGTTGCGGTATAGGTCACACAAGATGGGCAACACACGGTGAACCGTCTGTCCTCAACGCTCACCCTCATTGCAGTGACGACGAAAGCGTTATATGCGTACACAACGGTATTATAGAAAACTATCAGGAACTCAGGGAAAAACTTTCAAAGAGCGGATATACTTTCAAATCACAGACAGACACGGAAGTTGCAGTAAAACTCATTGACTACTACTATAAAAAATACGGTCTCGGTCCTGTAGACTCTATCGCCCGTGCAATGATAAGAATAAGAGGTTCATACGCACTTGCTGTAATGTTCAGCGAATACCCCGAAGAAATCTACACCGCACGTAAAGAAAGCCCCATGATTATAGGTGTGGCAGACGGTGAAACATACGTTGCTTCTGACGTTCCTGCAATTCTCAGATACACAAGAAACGTTTACTATATCGGCAACATGGAAATCGCAAAGCTTGAAAAAGGAAAAGTTACTTTCTACAATATCGACCGTGAAGAAATAGAAAAGGAACTGACCGAAATTCAGTGGGACGCTGAATCTGCCGAAAAAGGCGGTTATGAACACTTCATTCTGAAAGAAATTCACGAACAGCCAAAGGTTGTACGTGACACAATAAATTCCGTTGTAAAGGACGGCAGTATAGATTTCAGTGAAGTCGGTCTGACGGACGAGGAAATAAAAAACCTCAGCAAAGTTTATATTGTTGCGTGCGGTTCGGCTTACTATGTGGGAATGGCTGTTCAGTACGTAATGGAGGAACTAACTTCACTTTCCGTAAGGGTTGAACTTGCGTCTGAGTTCAGATACAGAAAAATGAAACTTGCCGAAAACAGTCTTGTCATAATAATAAGCCAGTCGGGCGAAACGGCTGACAGTCTTGCGGCACTCCGACAGGCTAAGGCGTGCGGTGTTAAAACTCTCGGCATTGTGAACGTAGTCGGTTCTTCAATTGCACGTGAGGCAGACAATGTTTTCTATACCCTCGCAGGCCCTGAAATTTCCGTCGCTACCACAAAAGCCTACAGTACACAGCTTATAGCAGGTTATCTTCTTTCAATGAAGTTCGCACTTGCAAGGGAAGAAATCACTCCCGAATACTGTACCGAAATGATTGACGAACTTTACACCATTCCTGAAAAAATCGAAAAGATTCTTGAGGACAAAGAACGTATACAGTGGTTTTCAAACAAGCTTGCAAACGCAAAAGACGCTTTCTTTATCGGACGTGGCATAGACTATGCGATAAGCCTTGAAGGAAGTCTCAAAATGAAAGAGTTAAGCTACATTCATTCAGAAGCATATGCAGCAGGTGAACTTAAACACGGTCCTATCAGTCTTATTGAGGACGGTATACTTGTTGTCAGTGTTCTCACACAGCCTGATTTGTACGAAAAGACTGTAAGCAATATGGTTGAAGTAAAGAGCCGTGGTGCGTCTCTTATGGGTCTTACTACATACGGCAACTATAACATAGAAGATACAGCTGATTTCACCGTATATATTCCGCAGACAAACCCGCTTTTTGCAGGAAGTCTTTCTGTAATACCCTTACAGCTTATGGGTTACTACGTATCCGTTGCAAAGGGTTATGATGTTGACAAGCCGAGAAATCTCGCAAAGAGTGTTACGGTAGAATAAAAAAATCATCAAAAAAGACTGCACATAATTATGTGCAGTCTATCTTTTTCTTCTGAGTTTCGGCATAAGACTGACTTTATATATTTTATAGAACAAATCAAGATTCATATCATACAGTAAAAAAACAAAATTGCCCAAAGCAAGCATTATATACCCCCCGTACTTTCCGATTTCACCGAACTCGTCAAGCATCTGATCAAGTCCGAATATATACACGGTAACATAGAAATAAGCAACCGCACATATATTGAAAATCAGAAATTTCACGACATTCCGAAGAAAACGCCCGTGAATCCTGTTGATGTAAAAACGCAGTACGGGATAATGACCGAAAAGCATGATAAAAATGAGTGATGCTTCCTTGTCAAATGTTACAAACATTGAAAGTATACTGACCGCTATATAAGTAAGCATAGCCCAGCCCGTATTTACCTCAACGGCAATTATCATCATAAGTACCCCTGCAATCATGGGCAGAAGAAGATAAAGGGCGGGTATAATCCCTGCAAAGAACATTGCGGAAATACAAAGTGCGGACACTATCCCACCGAGTGCAACACGATAACTTATGTCTCTCATTTTTCAACTGCCCTGCTTTTACCGTCGGCAGTTTTCTTTGCGTGCTGTACATGGTAGGTAACAGAGGAAAGAAGTCTGTGCGGTACAAATCTCTGACCGAACGCACAAGCCTTTGCGGTAAGTGACGGAACGGCAAGACATTTTCCCTGAAAAAGTTTTTTCAGTGCGTACTCTGCGGCATATTCAGGAGAAATCGGCTTTGCACTGAAATTCACACCTGCTCTGTTGTTGAAATTGGTGTTTACAGGTCCGGGACAAAGAACGGTTATTTTAACGTTTGAATGGTCGTGACGAAGTTCCTCGGCAATGGCAAGTGAAAGGCGAAGAACATAGTTTTTTGAAGCGTAATAGGACGACATCAAAGGACCTGTCATAAATCCCGCAACAGACGCAACATTCAGTATGAATCCGCTGTCACGTTTTTTGAAATCACGAAGAAACAGTTTTGTAAGTATATGAAGTGCTGTGATATTAACATCAATCATGCCGAGTTCGTCAACAAGGTCAGTTTCGTCGAACTTTCCGAAAATACCATATCCTGCATTGTTTACAAGCATATCAATATTCTTGTCCTTACAGTATTCATAAACTTTAAATACTTCATTTCTGTCAGAAAGTTCCGCCGTGATTATTTCCGTTCCGTTTCCGAAACGTTTCTGCATTTCTTTCAGAACCTTTTCATTTCTGCCCGTAAGAACAAGTTTCCAGCCACGTCTGTGCAGACTCTGTGCTATACATTTACCTATTCCCGACGTTGCTCCTGTTACAAGTGCTTTCATTTTCTTTCACTTTCCTTTCGATAGAATCATTTGTTTAAAAATTCAAATATTTTTTCATTGTCCATGCTGTCAATCCCGAACAGAAAAAGTGTCTGTTCATAATTATTCGGGTCAACGAAACAACTTATATTTTTTTCCATATGTTCAGGGGAAATTACAGCAATTTCACTGTAATGCTGTATCAGAAACTGTATAAAACAGTCCGCATAACTGTCCTTTATCAGAAGGAGCTTTTTTTCATTGTTCACGGAAGTTTTTATTCTCATAAAAGGTTCTTCCTCACCGAGATACATTCTGTACATATTACCGCTTTTAAGAAAATCAGTATCATTCAGTTTTTTTCTGTAGCTCATACCGTTGTTTTTATAGGCAGTACAGCTTGTTATTTCCGCTCCATATAAATTAATACTTATAGATATTATTTTACA
>JAGAQS010000277.1 GCA_017622635.1 Ruminococcus sp.
ATTATGCTGTCCGACGTGCCACTGTAAACCCGAAACGTCCATAACTTCATAAGCCTGTGCTTTTTTGTAGTGAGTGGACTTTTCACCATAACCGTCGCCCTTTTCCCACGACGGCAGGAAATAACAGTTTTCCATACAGTTTATATCATACCCGAAATAATTTCCCAGTTTCACAAGTTCGGGATAACGACAGTAAGCGTCATTAACGGAAATCATATGGTGTGCCTGATTGCCCCACGATATTTCGTATTTCTGCATACGTATATCTGCCGATTCGTCATAAGCCTTTTCTTTTGCACTGCTGTTGCGTCGGAGTTTTGAAGCCGCACCCTTTGTGTCAATGATACTTTCCGCCAGTATGTACGGACAGTTTTCGGCTTTTTCACAGTTTTCATACGCACACAGTGCATTTTGTTTTTTATTCCCGGTACTCTTTTTTTCTTCTTTTTCCGTACTCTTTTTTTCTTCGATTTTATTTTCCTGTTTTTTCTCTTTTTCCGAACTTTTTTCTTTATTGTCTTTATTTTTCGGATTCTCTTTTTTATCTTCGTTATTAACCGTACCCGTATCAGCAACCGTAACTACAGGTATATCGGCAGAAACGGGCGGTATCAACGGCAAAAGACTTGCTTTTATCTGTCCTCCGATACTGCACATAATCAATGCGTCCTGATTCAGCAGTGAAACGCCGTTTATTTTTTTATTATGTTCGATTCCGTTTGTCCAACTGCCTATACATGACTGCGGACACGGTACGGGTGTACCGCCTGCCTGTGCCGTAAGAATACTGCATATCCCCACACAACAAAGCATTGTGTTTTTTGTCAGAGCCTGTCCGTTGCCGTCCCTGAAAGTAGGCGGTGCAGGGATAATGCTTATCGTTTCACTCAGAGCAGGACATTTGAAAATACAGTTTTTTGTATTTAAAATACGTTTACCCATTATTCAAGTACTATTCTTTTCGGTGCTGACAGGTATTCCTGATTTTTCAGTGATTCTTCGTCATACGCTGCCGCATACTCCAGAACCGACGGCTCAACCGCACGTATATAAACCATTGCGTCGTCCATCGTTTCGTCAATCTTGCAAATCTTCTTGCGTACACCCTGTATTGACATCTGATTATTTGAGGCTTCGGGCAGGTCTGTGTAATAAAGTTCAAAATCAGATTCAGATGCGTCGATAAACTCAACCCACTCTTTATATTTTATATTGCGGTCTGTCACAACTTCAAACTTTCCACGGCTGTTGAAACCTGTAAAGAAATTAAACTTTATTTCGTCCGTTTCCTTTATTTCAGACTCAACTTTTATTCGTGAACCGATTCGGCACGAAAGAAGTCCGTACGCAACACCGAGTTTTCCGTTCGGACGGATTATATTATTATTTGTCATGATGTTTCTTGCGGACTGTATGGCGTTTGCCTCAGCTGTTCCGAGAGGTGCATAAAGTACAAACAGCTTGTTGTTTTCGTATGCCGATACAGGCAGTGTGGCATTTGCGACTTCCTGATAATATTTAGCTTTCATAAAGTCATTGTCTCTGATTTTATTTTTTATCCTTTTCTGAATTTGCGAATTGCTAAAAATAAAGCTTGCTATTTCGTGAATTACAGGGTCATTTATTTCAATACCCATTTCATTTTTAATCGTCTGAAATGCTTCTTGCAACTGTTTAACTGATAATACTCCCTCTTTCCACAATTCAGTCAAATCAAAAATAACTTTACTATGATTATATTTTTTAAAATAAGCATCAAAATGACAAAATAACACACATAATTTTGTTCCTGTCATATTTTCAAAAAATGTATCATCATCAAGTGATGTATAAGAAATTGCATAATCTCCCAAACAAGTTTTAATTGCATCTTTGCCATATTTTTTTACAAAATAATCCTTAACCTTTTCAGCCTTTGACTTATTTTCTTCAATATTAAGAAGTTCACGGAAAGACGGCGTATACTTCTCTATATACTCATCAAACGACTCTTTTACCATTTTTGATTTACTTGAATTTCCTGCAAGGAATATCTGTATTTTATCGACTTTTCCCACAATCTCCTCTTTCACGGAATCAGCGGAAAGAGCTGTCCGCATAGCCTCAAAGAAGTTTTCAACGCCCTTGTCGATACGTTTTCTTATAATATCATAAAGTTCAGCCGTATCTAATGACAGTTCAATTGACTGACTTTCGCCGTCGGTGTCACGGAGATTAAGCATAACGCTTGTTTTTTCGTACTCCTGACCCTCCCACAACGGACGCAGTTCCTTTGAAAGCTGTCGCATATTGAACTTTGCCTGCTGTGTTTCACCTATCAGTATTTCACTTCCCGCAAAAGCTTCACACTCCGTCGGTTTGGTAAACTGTACCTTATTCTCACGGAGAAGTTTTTCATTCTTCCTGAAAACATGGTAAGACAGCAGTTCAAGCATATTTTCACCGCCAAGATAACGGTCACCGCCTGCACCGAAATGTCTGATTACATTGTCATAACGCCTCTGCTGTTTTTTCGACGCTCTCTGCCATATGCCGTAATCAAAGTCAGTCGTACCGCCACCGAAATCGAAAACACCGTAGAGTACTTTTTCATCTTCCTGTGGGTCAAACCCGTACTCCTGCAATGCACACACGGCATACGCCGCAGGTTCGCTCGCACCCTCCATTACACGGAATTCCTGCATGATTTCCTTGTTCTGCAAAACTTCTTCGGGCAGTGACTTTTTCAGTCCCTTTTCAAAGCTCTCGCTTATCTTCATACGTATTTTACGCTCATATGTAACGGGGAACGACATAATATAGTTAATATATATACCGTTGTACATATTATTTATAAACAGTCCGAGCATATACGCATAGAGTTCAATGGGATTGAGAGTTTGTGTTCATAGACGTTTTAAAAGAGAAAAAGCATGGGAAATCATAACCATACACTCGGAAGAACGGGAAGAAACCTCATAATCTTTTGATAATCTGCGTGAAAAGTTCAGCCATGCAAAAGTACGTTCAACA
>JAGAQS010000278.1 GCA_017622635.1 Ruminococcus sp.
ACGTATCTTCTCAAATTTTGCCTCACCGATATCGTAAACATTAATTATTTCCTCAATGTTTCGGAAACCGCCGTTTTCCTCACGGTAATTTATAATTGCCTGTGCGGTCACTTCACCGATTCCGTCAAGTAACATAAGTTCTTCCATACCTGCCGTGTTTATATCAACATAAAGCACTTCATTGACTTCATAATCATCTGTTACGGGCTGGGTTTCGGTAGTTTCCGTATTTTGATTTGTTGAAATTGACGAAATTGAAGTAACCGTTGTTTTTGTTGCTGTTTTTGAAACAGACGTTGTTTTTAAAGTTGTCTGAGTAATTTCTGTCTGAATAAATTCTGTTATCTGACTGTTCATGACAGTGATTGTTATTTCATTGTCTGACTTCTTATCGGATTCAAGTACGAGGAAAGCCGTACATATTATCACAATCGCTGATGCAGTCAGGTATATAATTGCTTTTCTGTTCATTAATAAGTGCCTTAAATTTTACGACTGTGCCGAAATTTCCGCATAGTAAATCAATATGCCCGTTGCGTCAACCGAATCAACAAGACCGTCACCGTTGTAGTCTGCAACAGAAAGTTTATCTTCCGGAATAGTACCGTTTCCGTTAGCAGAAAGATTTGCATAATGAATCATGACCTGTGTTGCATCAACTGCGTCAACAAAACCGTCATCATTTACGTCGCCCTTTTCGGAGAACGTCATAAACACATACTTTGACGCAAAAGACGTATTGGTTGCGGAATATCTAACACCAAACGTCTGACCGTTTTCTATTTCGGTATCAGTACCCCATGACGAATCAAGAATTGTTTCAGGTGAATCAGTACCGAAACGTTTTCCCATAACATTCAGGTATTTTTCAACGTCGGAATATCCCCATTCTTCCGCCTGCTCACTGACAGTTGTTTCGGAAACTGCTGTAGGCAGTGCAATTTCATATGTATAGCCGTTCAGATGATGTTTTCCGTTTTCCGAAACAAATTCGGGCATTGTGTCGGGTGCTTCGGGTGCTTCGGGAATGTGGAGGGTAAGCGGTTCACTTGCAAACATATTATTTCCCGCAAGTATTTTCAGTGTAACCGTTTCCGACGGAATGACCTTGAATGCCTTGTTCATAACCATGCCCGAATTAACCCACGAACCGTCGATAAGTCTTTTTTGTGCCGAAATATATTCCGACGGGTTTTCCTCTGTGGAATAAACAAGCAGTTCAGCCGTTTCATTCGGAATAAAACCAAGAACTTCGTCATAAAAGTCCGTTTCAAGTTCAGGAAATACAGCACGGTTCGGAATATTACAGGTTATTTCTTCATTGTTGTCTGATACGACAGTAACAGTCTGACCTGCATATTCACCGACATTTTCACCGCCCTGAAATACTGTTCCGTCCTCTGCCGTTGCCGTGAATCCGTTCGACAAATAAATAATTTCTCTTTCAAGGTCAAAGGATACGGGGCTTTTCTCAATTTTCAATGTAACTGTATCGGAAAGTTTTCCCTCCTCCGACAGTTCAAACGTGAATATATTTTCACCGTAAGAAAGTTCTGTCAAATCGGTGTATTCAAAATTATTGATACTCTGTCCGTTCATTGTGACATCAGCACTTGTAACGGGATAAAAACTAATTGCATTGTAGGAATCCGAAACGTTCAGAATATATTCGTTTTCACTTACCTTTTCGGCTTTCAGATAACTTGTTGTCGTATTGTTATGTACGGCACAGCAAAGGTCATTAAATTCTGCTTTTGCAGGTGTATACGTTCTTTCGCTGAACATTCCCAAATCAGTATATGCGGAAACTGTTGTCTTTTCGGTTATGGACAACGGTTCAGTATAGGGTACATATGACGAACCGTTGACGGATATCATTATTTCATTTTCACTCGACGAATACAGTGAGACTGTCTCATCTGACGGAACTGCTCCCGAAATATGTGAAAATTCTACCGTTCCCTGCGGATTTCCGAACGCTTTAAGTGAAACGTTGCCGACAATTATGTGAAGGTCTCCCAACGCAAAAAGAGTCTCATAATTATGATACAGTGTATCGGCGTTTTCTATTTCTTCCGTATCCGACGGCAAAAGACCGTCATAAAGTTCCTCTTTCAGAATTTCAAGCATGAGAGCCTTTTCTTCATCAGTGTAAATATATTCTTCGTCAGCGGTGTCACTCCATGTCTGACCGTCGGCACTGAAAAAACTTTCGTTATTGCCTGTATACTGTTTTATCTGGTCATATGTGGAAAATGAATCCAAATCAATAATATCACCTGTTTCACTGTCCTTTATGAACATACTCGCCTCAACGGGTATTACATAAGGATTATCCTCACAGGTTAGCTTTACAACAACGCTGAATTTCTCACCTGCTTTTACGGGTACACTTTCGTCAAGTTCAATGGTTTTATAACCCGTGATACTCTCATAACCCAAAGTAACAGCGGAATGTGTTTCGGAAGAAACGGGGTCTGTTTCGTCCTGAAGATTCGTATATACAGTTACTTCATAA
>JAGAQS010000279.1 GCA_017622635.1 Ruminococcus sp.
GCCCTGACCGATTCTCAGGACTATGATGATGCCGCTGCTTTCTATACCGCAAGCGTTATGATGGCTCCTCACCCTGCAATTCCCCACGAAATGAGAAATCTTGCACAGCTTAAAGGTTCTCCGCTGAAAATGTTCACTCATGAACAGATTATATCTGTATTCAAGAAGTACGATATTGAATTTGGACCGAATCCCGAAGTAATAAAAGTTGCTGCACAGCTTTCGGCTCACTATCTCGGTGAAAGGGATATCCCGAACGCTCTTAATGCTCTCAAAATTACTTACAATCTTACAAGAGACGAAAAGGTAAAGAATATTATCTTGAAGTATGAACCTGAATCGGTAAAGGACTTTGTTCCCGTAAATGACGGCAAACCCAATATTACAAAAACAGTGAACAAAAATTATAAAAATTGACAATATACGGACTGTTGCGGAAATTTTTACAACAGTCCGTGTTTTTGCATAAATAAGCAACAAATTGAATATTATTTTTTATGACTTTTTTGACTTTTTCTGAAAAAATTGCTATTTTCTATTGACAAATATGAATTTTTTTGATATAATGTTAGTTGTAATAAAAAGTTATACAATTAAGGAAATGTAAATAAATTTATTTTTACTTATTATTTTATTGTTAACAAAAAATGATTTTTTATCCATGCTTGTTCCAACTCTTTTTTTCATAAAATTTTCCTTTTATCTTTTTTGAACTTTTTGTTAATTTTTCGCCTTATTCAATGGTTTTCCGTTGAATGAGGCACTTTTTTTGCACTATTACAGAGGAGTACTGCGGAGTTCCTCAATAATTCTGTTTTAAGGAGTGTAAAGCATGGAAGTTTTTGCAAAGGGAAAAAATATTCCTACCTATTCGTTCGGTAATCTTTTTGTTCAAGGCGAACGTTCAGCCGATACAATCAATATTGTCGTGGACAGGTTCTACAATGATACCGACCTGAGTGAATGTAGTTTCATGATGGCAGGTCTTACAGAGGACGGCTGGGAAGTAAATCAGGTTATCGGTTCAAGGAGGGCAACGGCAGACAAGGTATATCTGAAATGGAATGTTTCGGGCGATTTTACAATAAATTCGGGAAAACTCAGACTTGAACTCAGGGTTTACAAAAGTGAAAACAATGAAATAAGTACTATAATAAAGTATAATATGCCTGATGTTTACGTTAAGCCGTCAACAAACGGTAAAAACGGTCCTCTGCCCGAAACGTCGGAACAGGCTGTCGGAAGTATAACTACTGCGACAGATGAGGGGCTTACGGCAATTCAGGAAAAAATAGACAGTTTTGATATTGATGCGGTGAAAGAACGTCTTGACGTAATGGAGGTAAATAATTCCGTTTATCTTGCACGTCCCGAAGTAATCGCATTGACAAAAAAGCAGTATGATTTATGTGAACACAAGAAAAATTCACTTTACGTTATTATAAAGGAGAAATAATTATGAACGGAGCAGGAACAGCTGAAAATCCCTACATCATCATGAATTCCGATGACCTGTATTCTATGACGGAAACAGGCGGTGACAGTATATGTTTCAGTCTCGGTGCTGACATAGACCTTGGTTTTACGGAGTATGCCGAAAAATTTCAACCGATACCCCTTAAATGCCTTAAATTCAGCGGTAACGGTTATATGATACGGAATGTAAATCTTAATCTGCCCGACGGTTCGGCGAATGTGTTTACAATTGTAAACGATACGGAAAACAGTACGGTCACAATTGATAATCTTATACTTGAAAATATACGTCTTATAGGAGAAAACGTTTTTGTTTTTGCGTCGGGTGATAACAAAAAATATAATGTTTCACTTGAATACTGTTCATTCTCACTGAATGAAGTTGTTTATACGTCAGATGCAAAAAATACTGAAGGCATAAGAAACTGTCTTTTTCATGATACAAATATTGCTATGGATACAGATTATTGTACTTTTTCCGCACAGGTCGATTTTACAAAGACACACCCGCTTTTTTCGGGGGATATAATCCGTCATACGCAGATAAAATCGGAAATGACCACCGCTGATTTTTTGTCTATAGATGACCGTTATAACGCACCTCTTTCCTGTGTTACAATTTCGGATTCGTATATGTTCTGGTCAATTAAAAGGCGTGGAACAGGTTCGACGGTAAGTTTCGCCATGTCGTCGGTTGACTGCAATTTCAGCAGATTTTATATGGTCTGTGAAGTGATTTCGGGTATTTCAACTGTATATTGGAAAGGTCATATAGGTACACCCTATTTCTATGATTCTCAGGTACTTAAAAAGCACATATCCACTATCAAAATTAATGCAGGTTCGGCAGCTACTTCCTCAGATGTCAAAAATATTCTGGGACTTACAACAGAACAGTGTAAAGATGCAGAGTATTTGCGTTCTGTTGGTTTTGAATGTCTGGGGGCGGAAGTATGAGTTTTTATATACTTGACAGCAGAAACAACGGTTATCCGTGTATTTACGAATTGCAGGATATTCCCGATACCGATATGAAAATACCGTATCCTCACGGTGTTTTTATGTGTATGGGTGAATATAATGACGGTTACCCCTTTATACCTGAAATAATCGGTGTCGGACTTCAGACCGATTCTTCCCTTTATTTCGGTGAAGACAATGTCAGCGAACTTTATTTCAACGGTGAATATATAATGAGTGCTTACTGTAATGAACAGGAAGTTTTCAGTGTGAAATATACTGCTGTGTAAAAAAATAACGGTACTCTTTCGTGGAGTGCCGTTTTTTTGTTGACAAAAAGCAGAGTGTTATTGTATAATATGTATATATTATATGAGAGGTTTTTATTATGACTATAAATAAAATGCTTGAATTATTACATAGTATGGAAGAGGCGGTTTGCGTAGTTGGTGATATTGATGATTTAAGTATTAAAAATTTTTATAGATTAGAATCAGAACTTAATGAACTTGAAAAACATATTAATGAACTTGAATGGCAAGATTTTAAAAATACAGAAGAAATTGAAAAGCTTAAATCAGAAAACGAAAGGCTGAAAAATCAGAAAGTCGGATATACTTCCGAAAATACAGAACTTGCAAACAGTAACACACAGCTTGCCAAAGATAACTATACATTGAAAGAGCGTCTGAAAAGTCTTGAATCGGAAGATACACATATCAGATTACATATTGAAAGTATATAATCAGAAAACAAACATATGCAGGGGTATATAAAAGTTCTTGAATCAGAAAACCTGCACATGAGAAAATTTCTTGAATCGTCAAGGGAAGAAAACGAGAGACTCATAAATCAGCTTAAAAAATCAAAGTAAAAAACAAAACGGTACTCATTAAAGGAGTACCGTTATTTTTAGTTATTGTTGTTATTATTGTTATTGTTACTACTGGTCATGTTGCTGAAATTTGTGGACGCTTTAAGTGTAGCACTGATTTTTGACTTGACTGTCTTTATATTCTGGAGATTTCTTGTATAGTAAGTTTCTGTTTCGTTAAGCATTTTGGCGATTGACAAAGCCGCATTCTGTTGAATGTTCTTTGATGCGTTCTGAGCCTTTGTAAGTATATCTATGGCTTTCTTTCTTGCCTCGACAACTATTGTTTCCTTTGAAACAATCTGTGCCGCTCTGTCCTCAGCCCTGCGGATAATATCTTCCGCACTTGCCTTTGCCGCACTGAGAATACGCTGGCTTTCACTTTCAATCTTCTTTGCTTCTTTGAGTTCCTGCGGAATGTTAAGACGTACGTCGTTTACAAGTTCCCTCAGGCGTTCACCGTCTATAATTTTTTTGTGCTGAACAAACGGAACAGATGCCGCATTGTCAAGCAGTTCGTCTATTTCGTCAAGAATTTCTTCAATATTCATAAAATCTACCTTTCTTTAATAAGTCTCTGCTGTATATTGTCAAGAATGCTTTCGGGTACAAAATGACTGATGTCACCGCCGAAATAGGCAATCTGCTTTACAACGCTTGAACTCAGGTACATATTTTCGGAAGCAGTTGTGAGGAATACTGTTTCCGCACCCGCATACAGTTTTTTATTGGCAAGTGCCATCTGAAACTCATATTCAAAATCACTTACGGCACGGAGTCCCTTTACAATTGCTATAGCTCCGACGTTTCTGACGTAATCGGCAAGAAGTCCGTCGAGTATGTCAATAACAACATTGTCAATATCGTGTGTTACTGACTCTATCATCAACATTCTTTCGGTGGCGGTGAAACTGGGGGCAGATTTTCCTGCATTGCGTGAAATCAGTACAATAACTTTGTCAAAGAGTTTTGACGCTCTTGTGATTATATCGAGATGACCGAGTGTTACAGGGTCAAAACTTCCCGGACATACTGCAATTCTTCTCATTCTTCCGACACCTCCGGAACGGCTTTACAGAATACAGAAACGTTGATTTTTCCGTAACGGTAAGTTTTCCGCAGACTGAGATTTTCGGGAGCGACAGGTTCTTCCGCTTCCGCCTCATATTCACATATGACAATACCGCCGTCTCTGAGTTTTTTTGACGCAAACGGTAAAATATTGTCGATATGGTTGTGACGGTAGGGAGGGTCAAGAATAATGATGTCAAACATATTTCTTGTAAGCTTGATATAGTCGTAACTGTCACGGTTTATGACTTCAGACTGTCTTTCAAATTTAACGTTTCGGATATTTTCATTTATACAGCGTATGGCTCTCTGTGAACTGTCCACAAAAACAGCC
>JAGAQS010000280.1 GCA_017622635.1 Ruminococcus sp.
TACAGTTGTAAGATGTTCCGAAACTTCAATAGTTATTCCAACAAGTCCCTCTGCTGTGGCAACGGGTAGATACGGTTCTATTCCGTCGGCAGAACCGACGTTTATTGTGAATGATTTGAAAGGGTCATTTGCGGTATAGCCTATAACTTTACAGAAACGTGAAGTCGAATAATCGGGGTGTGCCTCTTTTATTCCGACAAGTTTTCTAAGTTCCTCACATTCGGATTTAAGTGCCTCATATTCGTTAAGCTGTTCGTTAAGGTCTGTGACCTGTTTTTTCAGGCTCTGGTTTTCGTCGTATATTTCCTCTGCCTTTGAAAGCTTGTCGAGTGAGGTTTCTATTTTCATGCCTATGCTGTTGGAAACTGTACGGAAAGGCTTTGAAACTGTGTTTATAAATGATTCGCCCGAAATTGAATAACCGCCCTTTGTGACGGAATACACCATTATTCCCAGAAGAAAGGCAATAAAGGCAAGCAGAATCTTGAACCGTGTGCTTTTAAAAAAATCACGCATGAAAACGCCTCCTTAATAATATCTGACGTTTTCCGTTAGTGCGTCCTGATAATCGCTTATGTGTTCAAGAATTTTGCCCGTACCCTCTGCTACGCAGTCAAGCGGATATTCCGCTATGTATACGGGCATACCTGTTTCACGGTTTATAAGACGGTCAAGACCTCTGAGCAATGCACTTCCTCCTGACAAAGTTATTCCGTTGTCGATAATATCGGCGGACAGTTCGGGCGGAGTTTCCTCCAGAGCCGATTTTATGGCATCTATAACCCTTGAAAGCGGTTCAACAAGAGCGTCACGTATTTCAGCCGAATTTACAACTATATTTTCAGGCAGACCGTTTAACAGGTTACGTCCCTTTATTTCCATTGAGGACTCTTTTTCATTCGGAAAAGCCGAACCGATTTCAAGTTTTATGTTTTCTGCGGTACGTTCTCCTATAAGAAGATTGTATTTTTTCTTGATGTAATTTATAATAGCATTGTCGAACTCGTCGCCTGCACATCTTATTGAACGTGATGCAACTATTCCGCCGAGTGATATAACAGCGACTTCGCTTGTTCCTCCTCCTATGTCAACAATCATGCTGCCCGCAGGTGAGTTTGTGGGAAGTCCTGCACCTATAGCTGCCGCCATTGGTTCTTCTATTATAAGTACATTGTTTGCCCCTGCCTTTTTGCACGCCTCACGCACGGCACGTCTTTCAACTGCCGTTACCCCCGACGGTATGCATATTATAACATTGGCTTTTGTGAAAACTGTTCCTTTCAGGGCTTTTTTTATAAACTCCTGAAGCATTGTCGTTGCTATGTCAAAATCTGCAATAACGCCGTCTTTCAGTGGTCTTACGGCAACTATCGAACCCGGAGTTCTTCCTATTATTTCCTTTGCCTCTTTTCCGACATAACGGCATTTGTCAGTTCTTGTGTTTACTGCAACAACAGACGGTTCTCTTATTATTATCCCTTTTCCCCTCAGATAAACAAGTGTATTTGCAGTCCCTAAATCTATACCAATATCTTTTGTAAA
>JAGAQS010000281.1 GCA_017622635.1 Ruminococcus sp.
GCATGGGGTCAATAATGATACAGTCTCTTTCCGCAACGTCATCGGGCAGTTTTGCATAATACTTTACGGAATTGTGTGTTTCGGGGTCACGGAACAGACCGATATGTCCGATTTTTGCAGCAGGAACAAGAGCGGTAACACCCTCAATCATTCCGAGACCTGCTCTCAGAATCGGAACAAATGCAAGTTTTCTGCCTGAAATTATCTTTGTCTTTGCGACTGCTATCGGTGTTTCAAGTTCTATCTCTTTAAGAGGTAAATCACGGGTAGCCTCGTAACATATAAACATAGCGGTTTCAGAAACAAGTTCACGAAATTCCTTTGAACCTGTGTTCTTGTCTCTCATAAGTGAAATTTTGTGCTGAACAAGCGGGTGGTCAATAATGTGCAACTCTCCCATATCCAGTACCTCCTTTATTATTTTAACCTGATATTACAGATTATTATTTTCTATATCGGTGATAAGGTCAATTCTTCTTTGATGACGACCGCCCTCAAAGCCTGTTGTGAGGAATATTTCGGCAAGTTCAACGGCGAGACCGTTTCCGAGAACTCTCGCACCCATACACATTACATTTGCATCATTGTGCAGACGTGTGAATTTTGCGGAAAACGAATCGGAACAGAGTGCGGCTCTTATTCCCTTTACTTTGTTGGCAGCCATTGACATACCAATACCTGTACCACATATTAAAATGCCCTTTTCGCAGTTTCCCGAAACAACTTCTTCGCACACTGCCTTTGCGATAACAGGGTAGTCACATGGCTGACCGTCTGTACCCATATCTTTAAATTCAAAACCTTTTTCGGAAAGTGCTTCAATAACAGCTTTTTTCATTTCCACGCCTGCGTGGTCACAACCAATTGCAATCAATTTATAGTCCTCCGATTTCATTAAAATTATATGACTTTTGCTTTTCATATCAGAAATAATTCTGTCTGCTATTTCGTCCGCTGAACTGTTGTTATCCAGTCCCACCAAATTACACCAGTAAATATAATCCGAAACGTTTACAAGCCCTGTTTCTTTTTCAAGTCTTTCAATCCGGTAATCGTTATTTTCCTCCGAAAACTCACAATTATATATTTTTCTGACAGTTTCACGGATTTCAGATTCTGTCATTCTTTTCCTCCAAATCCTTTTCAGCCTTGACTTTCTGCAAATAGGATACTTCCAGTTCGTCAGGTGAAACGGGTGTTTTTGAAAGTGATGCAAGACAGACACCAGAAGCATTCTGTAACCTGCTGTGAGGGGGTGCAATAAATAATTTCGGTGAACGGTAGTCGGTAAAGAAATCAACCGCACCGTCACCGCACAGAAGTGCTTCTGTACCGTTCAAGGCGAGAAACTCCGCCAGTTCGTCACGGCTCATAATCGCCTCACTGCATAACGGTTCAGGACAGTAGCCGTCACTTTTGTATGAGCAGGTGTAGACAAGTTCGCCACGTGCTTTCATTACAGAACATATTGTACCGTGAAAGGCAATATTATTGTAAGCCAGACCCTCAAGCGTTGAAACACCCACGCATTTACAGCCGAGTGCAAAACACATTGCCTTTACTCCTGCAACACCTATTCTGAGTCCCGTATAAGACCCCGGACCGTCGGCAACCGCTATTCTGTCAATATCGGAAAGTTTTTTCCCTGCATTGTATATTATATCCTTTACCATAGGCATTATGACCTGTGAATGTGTCTTTTGTGTATACAGTGTACTTTCGGCAAGAAAAACTTCCCTGTCGGAGTCAAAAAGCGATGCCGATGCAGTTTTCCCCGACGTATCAATTCCAAGTATCAGCAAATCTTTCACCGCCCTCTATTATTATTTCCCTTTCGTTTTCACTTATGGGATTAATGGTTATATATATAGTATGTTTGGGCAGAAAATCTTCAATATTTTCCGACCATTCAATAACTGCAATGTTTTCGTCAAACGGATAATCAAAAAAACCTGCCGATTCAAGACCCTCTTCCGTCTGTATACGGTACATATCAAAATGATAGAGTGTTATATTGTCGCCCCTGTATTCGTTGACAAGGGCAAACGTCGGTGAAGAAACGCAGTCACCGAGTCCGAGACCCGAAGCAATACCACGTGTGAAAGTGGTTTTTCCCGCACCGAGACCGCCTTTATACGCTATAATGTCCCCTGCTTTCAGGAGTACACCGAGTTTTTCGGCGGTTTTTATTGTTTCCTGCGGAGAGTGTGTAATAATTTTTATACTCATCAGAACAACCCTGTAATATTGCCGTTTTCGTCACAGTCAATGTTGAATGCAGACGGTTTTTTAGGCAGTCCCGGCATTGTGAGAATATCGCCCGTATATATTACAACAAAACCTGCACCTGATGATAATTTAGCATCACGTACCGTAATTTTAAAGTTTTCGGGTTTGCCGAGAAGTGACGGATTGTCGGAAAGTGAATACTGTGTTTTTGCAACGCACACGGGAAGTTGTCCGAAACCTATGTTTTCGATTTCCTTTATAGCTTTTTCAGCCTGTGCCGTATATATAACACCGTCTGCACGGTAAATCTCACGTGCGATAGTTTCTATTTTTTCCTTTATGGGAAGTTTTTCGTCGTAAATCGGAGCGAATTTGTTTTCTGTATTGTTTTCAATAACTTCACATACTTTTTCAGCAAGGTCTGTGCCACCTGCTCCGCCTTTTGCGAACACTTCACACATTGAAACTTTTACACCCATTTCCGCACAGAAGTCCTCAACAAATTTTACTTCGTTGTCGGTATCAGTTCCGAAACGGTTGACCGCTACTACTACAGGAACGTTATATTTCTGCATATTTTCAATGTGTGTCCTGAGATTTACAATACCCTTTTCGAGTGCGTCAAGATTTTCTGCTGAAAGGTCAGTCTTTGCAACACCGCCGTTATACTTCAACGCTCTTATTGTCGCAACCAGTACAACACATGACGGTTTTAAATTTCCGTAACGGCACTTTATATCAAAGAACTTTTCAGCACCTAAGTCAGAACCGAATCCTGCTTCTGTAATACAATAGTCACCGAGTTTAAGGGCGAGTTTTGTAGCACGCAGTGAATTACAGCCGTGTGCAATATTTGCGAAAGGTCCGCCGTGAATGAATGCGGGGTTGTTTTCAAGTGTCTGTACAAGATTGGGTTTCAGTGCATCTTTCAGAAGTGCGGTCATTGCACCGCATACGCCCAACTGTTCGGCAAAAACGGGTTTTCCGTTCAAATCATATGCAACAAGAATGTTGCCGAGTCTTTTCTTCAAATCAGAAATATCAGACGCAAGACAAAGTATAGCCATGATTTCGGAAGCAACCGTTATATTGAATCCGTCCTCACGTGGTACACCGTTTACTTTTCCGCCGAGACCTATAACAATATTTCTTAATGCACGGTCGTTCATATCCATACAACGCTTGAACATTATACGTCTCTGGTCAATCTGTAATTCATTTCCCTGCTGAATATGGTTGTCAATTACAGCACAAAGAAGATTGTTTGCGGAAGTGATAGCGTGCATATCACCTGTAAAGTGAAGATTTATGTCCTCCATAGGAACAACCTGAGCGTAACCGCCTCCTGCCGCTCCGCCTTTTATTCCAAATACAGGACCTAAAGAGGGTTCACGCAGTGCAAGAACGGCATTTTTACCGATTCTTCCCATAGCTTCCGCAAGACCAGCACTAACTGTGGTTTTTACCTCACCTGCCGGAGTGGGATTTATAGCAGTAACAAGAATAAGTTTTCCGTCTTTTCTGTCAGCAAGCTTAGAATAAAGCTGTTCGGAAACTTTGGCTTTGTAATGTCCGTAAGGTTCAAGGTCACCGTATTCAATTCCTATTGATTCGGCAATTTCATTTATGGGCTTCATTTCTGCACCCTGAGCGATTTCGATATCAGATAACATGAGATTCCTCCGATTCATAATAATTTAATGCTACAGTAATATTCTACCACATATTAAAAATAAATGCAAGTGCTAATTTCGGGATTGACAAAAGATAAGCAATATATTATAATAATAATACATTCCTTTAAAACGTTAAAACTTTAAAGGGGTGAATTTATAAAAAGAACGGAGAAGTTTTAAAAATGAAAACCGCAACCATTGTCATTCTTGCCGTATATGTTCTTATTATGGTAGGAATAGGCTTCTACACTTCACGGCTGACAAAGTCCGCAGATGACTTTATGCTTGGCGGTCGTAATGTCGGAGGCTGGCTCACTGCCTTTTCTTACGGTACTACTTATTTTTCGGCTGTTGTATTTATCGGCTATGCCGGACAGTTCGGCTGGCTGTACGGTATATCTGCCGCATGGGTAGGTATAGGAAACGCAATAATAGGCAGTCTTATCCCCTTTTTCCTGATAGGAAAACGCACTCGTCTTATGTCAAACCACCTGAAAGCAAAAACAATGCCCGAATTTTTCGAGTATCGTTTTGACTCTAAATACTTAAAAACCGCATCTGCTGTAATTGTGTTTGTATTCCTTATACCTTATACAGCGTCAGTATATAACGGTTTGTCAAGACTTTTCGGAATGGTGTTTGATTTCGGTGAAAACGGTTCAACCATTATAATTATAGCAATGGCACTTCTTTCAGCCGTCTACGTAATACTCGGCGGTTACAAGGCTACCGCCCTGAATGATTTCTTTCAGGGAATTATTATGTTGATTGGTATTTCAACGGTTGTCGCACTTACTGTCAAGACAAAGGGCGGTT
The DNA here is from genome assembly GCA_017622635.1 of Ruminococcus sp. Lineage (GTDB taxonomy): Bacteria > Bacillota > Clostridia > Oscillospirales > Ruminococcaceae > Ruminococcus. The sequence goes on from JAGAQS010000281.1 coordinate 4,722, forward strand.
TTTCAAGTGCGGTTGAACAGCTTTCAAAAATTGCCGAAACCGAAAAACTCGGCTCTCTGTTAGGTCCTGACCCCATCAACCTGCTCGGTGTTGTGATTCTTACATCTCTCGGCACATGGGGACTTCCGCAGATGATTCAGAAATTCTACGCCATAAAGGACGAACAGGCTATTAAAAAAGGGGCGATAATTTCTACAATCTTTGCTATTGTGGTTGCCGGCGGTTCTTACTTCATGGGCGGATTTGTAAGACTTTACTGTACACTTGA